>JAPYOG010000295.1 GCA_028278785.1 Candidatus Poriferisocius anaerobius
GGCCTGGGGTGACCGACAGCGCTGGCCGCATCGACCGGGCAAAGGTGGCCGCCGAGGTGTTCGGACGCCCCGACAGGCTGTCCGCCCTGGAAGCCGTCAGCCATCCGGCCATCAACGCCGAGCTGGAGAGCCGGCTGGAGGAGCTGGCCGACAGGGGGGAAGCGGATGCGGTGGTGCTCGACATGGCGGTGCTGGCCGAGAGCCGGCTGGGCCAGCTTGAATCCGGGCGGGGCTACACCAAGGTGGTGGTGGTGGAAGCGCCCGAAGCGGTGCGCCTTGCCCGGTTGATTCAACGGGGCCTTGACGAGGAGCAGGCCCGAGCCCGCATGGCCAGCCAGGCCACCGACGAGCAGCGCAGGGCCATCGCCGACCATGTGATCGCCAACGACGGCACCCTGGAAGATCTCGCCGCAGAGGTGGACCGGGTGTGGGCTGCGCTGGCGCCGCTGCGATGACGCCGGCCCGCTGAACAGCGCTTCAGCGGGTTGCTGCGAGCGGGGTGTGGAATGCCGGGGGGCGGCCGTCTGCGCGGTCCGCTCTCATAAGGTCTCTACGAGCGGGGTATCGACTCCCAGGGCTGGCCCTTGTAGGGGTCGGGCTCTTTGGGCAGGCCCAGCACCCGCTCGCCGACTATGTTGCGCTGCACCTCGTTGGTTCCCCCGGCGATGCCCATGCCCGGCGAGCTGATCACGCTGTCGGCCCATCGGGACCCGTCTTCGTCGTCGGCTGCCCATGCCTGGCCCGACGCGCCGGCCAATTCCACGGCTGAATCGGCTGTTAGACGGCTCAGCATGGCCGCGTTCAACTTGGCGATGGACCCCTCGGGCCCGGGCGCCTGCCCTGCCTCGGACGCTTGGCGCATCCGCATCCCGATGTAGGCCTGGATGCGCTCGCGGATGTAGAGGTCGGCGAGCGCGTCGCGGGTCGAAGGGTCGCGGTTGCGCCCCCGCTTCTGTGCCTCGGCGATGAGCAGGGCGCTGTCGACGGCGCCGGACAGGGCCGCGCTGCCCCCGGCGCCGATGGCCACCCGCTCGTACATCAGCATGGCCACGGCCACGTTCCATCCCGCGCCCTCGTCCGCCACCAGGCAATCGCGGCCGACCCGCACCTCGGTCAGGTAGATCTCGTTGAAATGGGAGCTTCCGTTGATCTGGCGGAGCGGCCTTATCTCCACACCGGGCAGCGACAGGTCGATTATGAACATCGACATGCCCCGGTGTTTGGGTTGGCTGGGATCGGTCCGGGCGATGCACAGCCCGTATTCGCTGTATTGCGCCCCCGACGTCCACACTTTCTGGCCGGTCAGCACCCACTCGTCGCCGTCGCGCACCGCCCGGGTTGCCAGCGAGGCCACATCGGAGCCGGCGCCGGGCTCGGAGAACATCTGGCACCAGATGTCGTCACATCGGATCATGCGGGCCTGGTAGCGATGCCGCTGTTCGGGAGTGCCGAAATCGTTTATCACCGGCAGGCACATCCCGTGGGAGATGACGGCGGGCAGCAGCGGCGCCTGGTAGCGGGAAAGCTGCTGGTTGAACACCTCCAGGTAGCCCTTATCCAACCCCAGCCCCCCATACTCGACCGGGTAGGTGATGCCGGCCAGCCCGGCGTCGGCCAGCGCTCCGTGGAACCGGCGGCATTCGGCCACCAGGGCATTCTCGGTCCATTCCACCGGCGGCTCGCTGCGGGAAACGGCGTTGGCGGCCAGAAACTCCCGAGCCCGCTGCCGGAACTCCTCGACGCTGGCAGTCATGGCCCAAACACTATGGCCCCGAAGGCCAGGCCGCGCAGCCGACTGGACACGGCCCGGACAATGCTGCATCGCTATGGCCCCGAAGACCAGGCAGCGCAGCCGTCGGGCGAGGCGAGTGCGCTGCTATTGCCGCTTGAACTCGGGCTTTCGCTTCTGGCTGAAGGCCAGGGGGCCCTCCTTGGAGTCCTCGCTTTGGAACACTGCCCAGCCGTATTCGAATTCGTGGTCCAAGGCCTCCTGCTCGGTCATGCCGTCGGTTTCGTGCAGGGTGCGCAAAATGGCCTCCACTGCCAGCGGGCCGTTCTCGCAGATCACCGCGGCGATCTCCTTGGCCTTGGCCAAAGCCTGCCCATCGGGGACCACATGGCCGATGAGTCCGATGCTCTTGGCCTCGGCCGCGGTGATGTGCTTGCCGGTGAGCAGGATCTCCGCTGCTGCGGTGTAGGGGATCTGGCGGCGCAGCCGCACCGCTGAGCCGCCCATCGGGTAGAGCGACCAGCGGGCCTCCGACACGCCGAAGCGGGCGCTTTCCCCCGCGACCCGGATGTCCATGGCCTGGAGGATCTCCGCGCCCCCGGCAATGGCCGCTCCTTCGACGGCGGCGATGATCGGCTTGGCAGGCCGGTAGCTGCGCAGCATCGCCTTCCAATGGAGCTCCGGGTCGGCGGCGTGGCGGGCCGCCACGTCGATCTCGGGGTCGGAGTTGCCCGAGTCGCCGCTCATGGCTTTCAAATCCGCGCCTGAGCTGAAGTTGCCCCCGGCCCCGGTCACGATGATGCAGCGGATGTCGTCGCTGTTGGAGGCCTCCTCGTAGGCGTCCAACATTCGCACGAGCATCGCTCCCGACAAGGCGTTGCAGCGCTCGGGGCGGTTCATGGTAATGACCATCGAGCGGCCGTCCTGCTCCACGATGGCGTCGGGCACGGGCTATTGGAAGTCCTCGATGGGGGGGCAGGCGCAGAACACGTTCTTGTCGCCGTGGGCGCTGTCGATGCGACCGGTGGGGGGCCAGTACTTGCGGTCGCGGAACCCGGGCAGGCCGAAGGCCGCCTGCTCTCGGGAATAGGGACGGTCCCATGTCTCGTCGGCAATGGCGTCGGCGGTGTGGGGGGCGCGGCGCAGCGGGCTCTCGTCGATGGGCATCAGCCCCGCGGCCACTTGGTCGATCTCGGCCCGGATGGCGGCCATGGCCGCAACGAATCGATCCAACTCGGCCTTCGACTCCGACTCGGTGGGCTCGACCATCAGGGTGCCTGCCACCGGGAACGACACGGTGGGGGCGTGGAAGCCGAAGTCGATGAGCCGCTTGGCCACATCGTCTACCGTCACCCCGGTCTGGGCGTGGAGGGGGCGCAGGTCGATGATGCACTCGTGGGCCACCAGGCCGTTCTCGCCGGTATACAGCACCGGGAACATTCCGTGGAGGCGCTTGGCCAGGTAGTTGGCGCTGAGCAGGGCCACGCCGGTGGCCTCGGTCAACCCTCCGCCGCCCATGGCGGTGATGTAGGCCCAGGAGATGGGCAGGATCCCGGCCGACCCCCACGGGGCGGCCGACACCGCCCCCACCCCGGTGGGCGGGCCGGCTTCGGCCACCACCGGGTGGTTGGGCAGGTGCGGGGCCAGATGCGCGCCCACCGCCACCGGTCCCACTCCCGGTCCGCCCCCGCCATGGGGGATGCAGAACGTTTTGTGGAGGTTCAGGTGGGACACGTC
>JAPYOG010000296.1 GCA_028278785.1 Candidatus Poriferisocius anaerobius
GCCCACTCTGGGACGCCGATCAGCAGAAGCAGGCGCCGGGCGGGAATCGCCCACTCTGGGACGCCGATCAGCAGAAGCAGGCGCCGGGCGGGAATCGCCTATCTTTGGGCGATTGTCGGTCATCTGTGTGGTCCTTTCTCATTGCACGCCCACAAGGGTGTGCTGAGCAGGGGCTGCTCTCATCTCGCCCCGACCAGGGTGTGCGGCATGGGGGCTGCGCCGACTTCAAGCGGCTCCAAGCGGGCGCCGTCCTGCTCAATCCATTGACGAGTTCGCCGAACCAGCACCGGGCGGTAGACCGGTTCGTGAGAGGCCAAAAGCTCCGACGGGCGAAATGCCCGCGGCTGAGTGCCCAGAGTGGCCAAGAGGCGGACCCCCCGGCTCGTCGGCTCACCGACCTCTAGGGCACGCACCTGAGGGGCCAGGTCGTCGGTGATCTGTCGGCCTTTTCGTTCTCGCGTGACCACCAGCGTAGTCGCTCCGCGCACCTGTTCCACCCATTGGAGAAGATCAACAGGTCTGGCGTCAACAAGCTCGATGTCCCAGTCGCAGCTTGTGACCGCCTGCTGCAACGACATCCCACCAGCCGACAGCACCTTGCCGCCGATTGCCGAGATGCCGTCGGGCAGCATGCCCGCCAGTGCGCCGAGCACCTCCTCGACGGTCACGTCGCCGCTTGCGAAGTCGATGTCCAGGTACTCCGCCTCCGACTCATAGCCGGTGGCCAGAGCCAGCCCGAAGTGCAGCTTGGCCCTGGGCGAGAACCCCTCGGTCTGGGCCACCGGCAGCCCGGTGCGGCGCAACGAGCGCTCCCAGATGCGGGCCACATCCCGGTGGCTGGTGAACCGGATCCGGCCGAGTTTCCCGTACCGCAGCCGAATCCGAGTGCGCGGCGGCTGATTCGGGTTCACGGCCGGGCCCTTGCGCCGGCGCCGGAAAGCTGCACCGCCACCGCTGCTGGGGGCTCATAGCCGGTTGGCGCCTGCCCGGTGCCCTGGCTCCCTCCCGCAGGCGGGGTGGCGGAGGCCACGATGTGCTCGATGCTGTAGCCGGTGCAGGCGCCGCAGTCATAGCAAGGAGTCCACCGGCAATCCTCCAGGCCCACCTCATCGAGGGCGTCGCGCCAGTCCTGCCACAAGAAGTCCTTGTGCAGGCCGGCCGACAAGTGGTCCCAGGCAAGAACCTCGTCCTCGGCCCGGTGCCGATGCACATACCAGTCCACCGACAACCCGTGGCGGTCCATGGCCTGAGTCCAGCGTTCGCAGTCGAAGTGCTCAGACCACTCCTGGAACGTGCCCCCCTGTCGCCACACATCCTCGATGACTCGGCCGATGCGGCGGTCGCCCCGGCTGGCGATGCCCTCCACCAGGCTGGCTTTGGGATCGTGCCACTTCATCTGCACGCCCCGATTGCGCTTGACGTCGTCGCGCAGCAAGAAGATCTTGCGCTGCAACTCCGCCACCGTGTTCTGGCCGAACCATTGGAACGGGGTGAACGGCTTGGGCACGAACCCGCCCAGCGAGACCGTGACCGAGGGGTTCTTGGTATGGGCCTTGCCCAGCTCCACGCAGTTGCGGGCCAGCTCCGCGATGGCCAGGGTGTCCGCGTCGGTCTCGGTGGGCAACCCGGTCAGGAAGTACAGCTTCATGCGCCGCCAGCCCTGGGAGAAAGCCGACTCCACCGCTCCGTAGAGGTCGCGCTCGTCGATGAGCTTGTTGATCACCCGGCGCATCCGCCACGACCCTGCCTCGGGAGCGAAGGTCAACCCTGTGCGCCGGACCCGCTGGATCTGGGCGGCCAACCCCACGGTGAACGCGTCGACCCGCAAGCTGGGCAGCGACACCGACACCTCTCCGGCGCCGCACTCCATGGTGGCGCCCACCGTCTCCTCGATCCCGCTGAAATCGGCGGTGGACAGCGAGGTGAGCGCAACCTCGTCATAGCCGGAGCGGGCCAAGCCGCCGGCCACCATGGTGCGGACCTGCTCGGCAGGGCGCTCCCGCACCGGACGGGTGATCATCCCCGCCTGGCAGAAGCGGCATCCGCGGGTGCAACCTCGGAAAACCTCCACGTTCAGCCGATCATGGACCACCTCTGTGAGGGGCACAAGCTGGTTCTTGGGGTAGGGCCAACCGGCCAGATCGGCCAGCGTGCGCTTCTCCACGACGGCCGGAACGCCGGCGAACCGGGGCGTGATCGACACCAGAGCAGGACCGTCGTACACCACGTCGTAGAGCGACGGCACGTACACGCCCCCGACAGCGGCCAGCTCCCGCAGCACCTCGTGGCGGGATCGCTTGCCGGCCCGCTTCCAGTCCCTGACCACCGCGTTGATCTCCGACACCACCTCCTCGCCGTCGCCCAGCACGAAGAAGTCCACGAAATCGGCCAGCGGCTCCGGGTTGTAGGCGCAGTGCCCGCCGGCGCCCACCAGCAGATCGCCGGCGGCCCGCTGCTCGGACCGCACGGGCGCCCCGGCCAAGTCGATGCAGTTGAGCACATTGGTGTACACCAGCTCGGCCGACAGGTTGAACGCCAGCACGTCGAAATCGGCTGCCCGCCGGTGGGTGTCCACCGAGAAAAGCGGCAGGCCGCAGGCCCGCATCCGGGCCTCCATGTCCACCCAGGGGGCATAGGCCCGCTCAGCCACCGCGTCGTCCCGCTCGTTGAGGATCTCGTAGAGGATTTGCAGGCCCTGGTTGGGCAGGCCGATCTCGTAGGTGTCGGGATAGGCAAGCAGCCACGCCGCCTTGGACGGGTGGTGCTCGGGGGCGGCCATCCCGCCCTCAGCGCCGATGTAGCGCGCCGGCTTCGACACCTCGGGCAGCACAAGCTCCAACTCCGGCCAAACAGACATCAACCCCAATCTACCCCCTGTCCGCTGTCCACGACCCAGCACCAGATCAACTGAAGCGCCGCATCCTCACGTTGAGCACCAGGCCGAGGCCGATGAGGGTGGCAATGGCCGACGAGCCGCCGTAGGACACCAGGGGCAGCGGGATGCCGGTGATGGGGGTGATGCCCAGCGTCATGCCCACTGCCTCGAACACCTGGAACAGGATCATGGCGAACACCCCCGAGCAGATCAGGGTCCCGAACCGGTCTTTGGCCAGGCGGGCAGCCTGGAGGATGCGCATGAGCAAGACGGCGTAGAGCCCCAGGGTCGTGGCCCCGCCGACGAAGCCGAACTCCTCTCCGATCACGGTGAAGATGAAGTCGGTGTGCTGCTGGGGCACCAGGCCGCTCAGCGTCTGGGAGCCCTCTCCGTATCCTCTGCCGCCCACCCCCCCGTTGCCGATGGCTATCTGAGCCTGGCGCTGCTGGAACGCGGCCTCGGTGATGTCGCTGGAGGGATCCACGAAGGTGCGAAGCCGGTTGGACTGGTACTCCTCCAGCATGTTGGAGTTGATCATAAGCGCTACCACCGTGGTGGCGATCAGCGCGATGCCGACTGTCTGGCGGAAGCGGATGCCGCCGACCAGCAGCAGGACGAACCCGATGAACACGTAGACCAGCGCAGTGCCGACATCGGGCTGGAGCAGCACCAACAGGCCGGGCCAGGCCACAATGCCCACAGCCAGGAACACCCGGGATGCGCTCATGTGGTCATCGAAGCGAGACAGAAAAGCCGCCACCGCCACGACTACCGCCAACTTCTGGAACTCTGAGGGCTGAAGCTGGAAGTCGCCGAATCTGAACCACGACCGGGCCCCGTTCACCTCTTCGCCGAACGGGCTCAAGACCACGATCAACGCCAGAATCCCGGTGCCGTAGATGGCCACCGCGAACTTGGACAGCTCCCGGTAGGGGAACCATGCCGCGAACACCATGAACAGACCGCCGGCCACGGAGAACAGCGTCTGGCGGTCCAAGAAGAAGTCGTCGAAGTCAGCCGGGTCGCGGCCCCGGGTGGTGCTGTAGATGGCCGCGATGCCGATGGCGATCAATCCCGCCGCGGCCAGCACCAGGACGAAGTCTATGTGCAGCCACGGCGCGTACGGCCTGCTGCGGGGATCCAAGTCCCGCTCCCGGCGGCGGCGCTCCTCCAGCGAGACGACCGTCATCAGGCGCTGCTGTCCTCTTCGACCTGGCCGGCGTCCTGCTCTTCACCGTCTTGGCCGATCTGCTCGCCCAGCTCGGCGAGGTCGTCGATGGTGCGCACCGCGGGAACCGAGTCGGTGGCGATGGGCTCCAGCACTCGGCGCACCGCAGGAGCGGCCACCGAAGCCCCGAAGCCCGACTCCTCCATGATGGCAACCACCACGTATTCGGGGTCCGGATGAGGTCCGAAAGCCGCGAACAGGGAGTTGTCGGCCTTGCCCACCACCTCGGCCGTGCCGGTCTTGCCGGCAACCGGCCACTCTTGGTGGGGGAATCCCAAAAACGCCAGGTGGGCGGTGCCCTCCAAATCGGCGGTCACTCCCAGCAGCCCCTCGAGGATGGGCTGCCGGATGGGCTGGGGCAGGTAGATGCTGCCGACTTCCCGGTCGGCGAAATCCTGCACGACTTCCCTGGAAACGGGATTCTCCACCCGGTCCACTATCTTGGGGGCGTAAAGCGTGCCCCCGTTGGCGAAAGCGGCATAGCCGTTGGCCAGCTGGAGCGGGGTTGCGCCCAGAATGCCCTGGCCGATGGCCAGAACTATGGAGTCGCCGGTGCGCCAGGGCTCGCCGGCCGCCTCGGCCGCCGATGGGGACGGCACCCGGCCCGCGCCCTCCCCGGCCAGTGCGATGCCAGACGGGGCGCCGAAACCGAACATCTGGGCGGCCCGCTGGATGCCCTCGCGGTCGAAGCGGTCGGCCCGGTCCATGGTGTCGCCCAAATAGTAGAAGTACACGTCGGAGGACACGGTGATGGCACGGCGCAGGTCAACCGGCCCGTAGATGGCGTCTTCCGCGTTGCTGAACGTGCAGGATGCAGCGAGCTCCTCCTCGCAGGACGGCACCACATAGGCGCCGTTGTCCTCATACAGGGTGCGGGAGTCGAGCACGCCCCGCGGCCCGATCACCCCGCTGTTCATGGCGGCATAGGCGGTGAACAGCTTGAAGGTGGAGCCCGGCGGGTAGACGCCGGCCAGTGCCCGGTTGTTGAGCGGCTGGTGGTTGGCGGGATCTTGCAGTGCAATCCACCGGTCTTCGGAGAAACCGCTGACGAACTCGCTGGGCGAGTAGGTGGGGAAAGAGGCCATGGCCAGAACCTCGGCGCCGTTGGGGTCGAGCACCACCATGGCGCCGCCGGGAGCGTTGAACCGGGGCTCGTTGGGATCGTCGGCCTCCTGCCGGCGAGCCTCGGCCAGACCGGCCAGAAGCTCTCGCTCGGCCAGGGCCTGGATGTCTATGTCCAGCGTGAGGTGGACGTCGGCGCCGGCCACCGGCGCCACCTGCTCGAGCACCTCAACCGGGTCGCCGATGTTGTCCACCTCCAGCCTGGTGAAGCCGGGGGTGCCCCGCAGCACCGATTCGAAGGAGGCCTCGATCCCGGTCTGGCCGATCTCGTCATTTCTCCGGTACGTCTTGGGGCTGTCGGCCAGAAGCTCGTACTGCTCCTCGCTGAGCAGGGAGACGTAGCCCAGCACATGTGCGGCCAAATCGCCGTAGGGGTAGAAGCGGACGCTGCGGATCACGGTGTCCACACCGGGGAACTCGTCGGCCCGCTCAGCCAGGACGATCTCGAAGTTCTCGGTGACGTCGTCGGCAACCGGCACCGAGTCGAGGGGGCCATAGCGGGGATCGGCCAGCGCATCGTCGATCTCGAACACCTTGGTGAGCCGCCCGGCCCGGCTGATCTCGGTGGCCAGCCGCAGCACCAGATCCTCCTGCCCGGCTTCATCGAACTCGTTGTCGAAGGCGAACCGGTTGACCGTTACCACCAGCGACTCCCGGTTGTCCACCAGCACGTTGCCGCCGGCGTCGAAGATGCGGCCCCGGGGCGCCGGCTCGTAGACAACCCGGACAGTGTTGGAGACCGCTATCTCCTCGAACTCCTCCGAGCTGAGCACTTGGATGTACCACAGGCGGGCCACCATCGCACCGAAGGCGAGCAGCGCCAGCAGGGCCAGGAAGCTGAGCCGCAGGCGAAGCGATTCGGGAGTCACCGCTCCTCACCCAGCAGCCCCGGCCAAGACCACCGCCACAAGCCCAGCAGGGGCAGGCTCAGCACCAGGTTGTAGGCCGCGGCCACAGCCATCACCGCGTAGATGCGATCCGTGTAGAGGTTGGCCTCGCCCAGCAGCTCGCCCAGCACCGCATAGGCCAGGAGCCCCGCGGCTGTGGCCAGCGCGGTCACCAAAACGTTGATCCACCAGGCGCTGCGGAAGATGCGCGCTGCCAGCAGTCCCGCCGAGTAGCCCCAAACGGTGCAGATGAACGCGGAGAGCCCGAAAAGGGTGGGCAGGTACAGATCGATTCCCAGGCCGATGGCGAAGCCGGCAACCGCCCCCCGCTCCGGCCCGCCGGCCAGACCGGCCGTCACCGCGATGGCCAGGGGCACCTCTGGCGCCACCCCGAACACCCTCAAGTCGGAGAACAGCGCCATGTGGAGCACCAGAGCGGTGAGCAAGAACAGGCCTGAGCGCAACCAGGCCCCGGCAGTGCTCATGGCCCGTCCGCCAGCGGGTCGTAGAGAAGCACGGTCACGAAGCTCAGATTGTCGGGATTGGCAGAGGGCTCGACGGTTAGGAGTTGGAGCAGGCGGGCTTCGTCGAAGTCCACTCGGGCAACGGTGCCGATGGGTATTCCGGGCGGGTAGCGGCTGCGGTCCACGCCGCTGGTGACCACCTGGTCTCCTACGGCCACTTCGGTGTCGACTTCCAAGCCCTTCGTCACCATCAGCGGTTCTGCGTGCCCGCTGCCCGATGCCAGAGCCACGTCATCGGTGCCCACAACCAGCACCCCCACCTCGAATCCGGGGTCGGTGAGCAGGGTCACCTGGGAGTATCCGCGGCCGGGGTCGCCGTCTATCCGCCCGACGAGCCCGCCCCTGGTTATCACCGGCATCCCGTTGCGGATCCCGTCGCCAGACCCGCGGTTGACCTGCAAGGAGTATCTGTCGAAGTTCCCCACGTTGGCCGACACCACCTCGGCCACCACGTTGGGAATGTCCTGCACATAGGGAAGCCCCAGCTCGTCGAGCAGAGACTCCAGCCGGATGGCCGCGTCGGAGTCCAATATCCTCTGGCCCTCGAGCTTTTGCAGCTCTTCTCGCAGCACCCGGTTCTGGTCCTCCAGCTCGTCGTAGCCGGTGATCCCGGCCCAGGCATCGCCCACCGGGTCGAAGAGCCTGTCGGCGGCGGACCGAAACGGCGAGATCGCATCGGCGAGGGCTTCCTCCGCGCGCTGAAGGGGCTCGAAGTCGCGGGCATCCAGGGTCAGCAGCGTGGCGGAGCTGAGCAGGAGGAAGACAAGGGTGACTCGCGACCGCCCGGCGCGGGTACCCGTTGCCACAGGGCCGAACCGGGCGTTCAGTCGTACGAGGAGGAGAAGAGCAGCCCCTCAAGCGCATCGAACTCCTCCAGCGACTGGCCCGAGCCTATAGCCACCGCGTAGAGGGGGTTGGGCGCCAACCGGACCGGCATCCCCGTCTCCTCCTCGATCCGAGGAGGCAAGCCGCTCAGCAGAGCCCCGCCGCCGGCCAGGACGATTCCCGCCTCCATTATGTCGGCAGCCAGCTCAGGAGGGGTCTCGTCCAGCGTCACCTTGACCGCATCCACAATCGACCTGACCACCTCAGCGATGGCCTCCCGGACCTCAGAGGTGGATGTGACCACGGTCTTGGGCAGGCCGGTTACCATGTCCTGGCCTCGGACCTCCGCAAAGCGCTCCTCGCTCCCGGCCCATGCCGACCCCAACACCATCTTCACCTCCTCAGCCGTTCGGCTGCCGATGGTGAGGTTGTGCTCCTTCTTCAAAAAGGCGATGACGTCCTCGTCCATGCGGTCGCCGCCCATGCGGATCGACTGCCCGGTGACCACGCCGCCCAGCGAGATCATGGCCACCTCGGTCGTACCGCCGCCGATGTCCACGATCATGCTGCCCGATGCCTCCTGTACTGGCAGACCGGCGCCGATCGCCGCTGCCATGGGCTCCTCTATGATGAGCACGGGCTTCTTCGCCCCCGCTGACACCGCCGCCTCCTGCACTGCCCGCTGCTCCACAGGTGTGATACCCGAGGGAACGCAGATGACCATACGGGGCCGGATGAACCTCCCCGGCGACACCCGCTGGATGAAGTACCGCAGCATCTTCTCGCAGATGTCGAAGTTGGCGATCACCCCGTCTTTGAGCGGTCGGATGGCCTGGATGTGGGCGGGCGTGCGCCCCAGCATCCGCTTGGCCTCAGAGCCCACAGCCACCGGCGCGCCGTTGTCGGTCACCGCCACCACCGAAGGCTCGTTTATCAGAATACCCTGACCCCGGACATACACCAGCGTGTTGGCGGTGCCCAGGTCGATGGCCACGTCGCGGCCGACGATGCCGCTGCTAGAAGAGAACCGCCGCTTAACCATGGCGCAAGGTTAGAGCAGTCGCTCCCAAATCGCACACCGTCTCACAGCGTCGCCTGCGCTTCTGCCCCAAGGCCGGGGAAGAAGATGGCGATCTCCCGCTCGGCGGAGGCGCTGCTGTCGGATCCGTGTACCAAGTTCTCAGTCACCTCGAGCCCGTAGTCGCCCCGGATTGTGCCCGGAGGCGACTCCAGGGGGTTGGTGGCGCCCATCATGGAGCGAACCACGGCGTAAACGCCGTCGGGCCCCTCGACCACCAAGGCCACCGACGGGGAGCGTCCGATGAACTCCACCAATTCGGGGTAGAAAGGGCGGTCCACATGCTCGGCATAGTGCCGGGCCGCCAGCTCGGGATCGATGGTTAGCATGCGCAGGGCGGCGATCCGCAAACCCCGGGCCTCCAGGCGCGACAGGATGGCGCCCACCAATCCCCGCTCCACCGCATCGGGCTTGCACAACACGAGTGTCCGATTCACCGGCGAAATACTACCGATCTGACGACAAGAGGTGAAAACGGGCTGCCCCGGCCGTGTAGAGCGAGCCGGTTGCCACCACCGCGCCCTCCTCGGTGGACAGCTCCGCGGCTCGCTGCACCGCCTCGGCGACGCCCCCTGAGACTTCCGCTGCGATCCCCCGGCTGCGGACCGCAGCGGCTAGATCGGCGGCCGCCAGCGCCCTCGGCCAGTCGGGTGTGCAGCACACCACCAGATCGCAGCGTGCGCCGGAGGCGCCCAAGGCGGCCAGCATGGCGCCCGGATCCTTGTCGCGCATCATGCCGAGAACCCAGATGACCTGGCCCGACACGGCAAACTGATCGGCCAGCGCGGCGGCCGAGGCGGCCAGGCCGTCGGGGTTGTGCGCCCCGTCGATCACCATGAGGGGCCGGCGGCCCACCACCTCGAATCGGGCGGGAACCGACACGTCCCCCAGCGCGGCCAGCACAGGCTCGTCCAGCTCTTGGCCTACCAGAGCCTCGAAGGCGGCAACCGCCAAAGCCGCGTTCTGCCCCTGATGGGCGCCGAACATGGAGACGTACACATCCTCATAGAGGGCTCTGGGGGTGCGGATGGTGACCATGCGCCCGCCCACAGCAGCTCGGTTCTGCTGCACGCTGAAATCCCGGCCGGCCGCCAGCAGCAGCTCGGGCGACTCGTCTGCGGCGATAGAGGCCAACTCGGGCGCCATCGGTCCCAGCACGGCGACGGCGCCGGCATGGATGATGCCGGCCTTCTCCCCCATCACCTCGGCTTCCCAGCCCTCGCGGCCGTCGGTGTGGTCGCGGCCGATGTTGGTGATCACCGCAACCCGGCTGTTCACTACGTTTGTGGCGTCGTAGCGGCCCAGCTTGCCCACCTCCACCACCGCCAGATCGACCGCCGCGTCGGCAAACCACCGCAGCCCGGCCGCGGTTACCAGCTCGAACCATGAGGGCGGCGTGCCCGACGGGCCTGATACCAGGTGCTGCTCCACCAGGCGCAGATGCCCGAGGAGCTCGGCCAGATCCTCATCGCCGATGGGCTCGCCGCCCACGGCCATCCGCTCGTTGATCCGCTCGACATGGGGGCTGGTGTAAACCCCGACGCTCATCCCCCACGCTTGGGCCAGGGCGCCGACCATCGCGGACACCGACCCCTTGCCGTTGGTTCCTGTGATGTGTACCGCCGGATAGTCGCGCTGGGGGTCGCCCAGCGAGGCCAGCAATTCCCGCATCGGGGCCAGCGACAGCCCATCCACGTCGCCCGCAGTGGCCTCCAGGTTCACATGGCTGTCCAGCCACTCCCGGGCTTCGGCCAGGCACATCACCGGGACATCAACGGGGGATCAACGGGACATCAACTGGACATCAACGGGGGTTGAGGTCAGCTGGCCTGGCGCCGGGATCGGTCGGTCGAGCCGGCCTTGGCCGCATCGAGCAGCTTGGGGGGGGCCTCGCCGCGGACGGTTTCGGCGCTTACCACGCACTTGGCGATATCGTTGCGGCTGGGAAGCTCATACATCACGTCGAGGAGCACCTCCTCCAGGATGGCGCGCAGGCCCCTGGCGCCTGTGTTGCGGCTCAGCGCCAATTCGGCGATCTCGCACAGCGCCCCGTCGGTTATCTCCAACTCCACGTTCTCGAACTCGAAGAATTTGCAGTACTGCCTCACCAGGGCATTCTTCGGCTCCACCAGGATTCGCACCAGCATGTCCCGCTCAAGGTGCGATACCACGCCCACCACCGGCAGGCGGCCGATGAACTCGGGGATGAGCCCGAACTTGATGAGGTCTTCGGGCCGGACCTGCCCGAAGAGCTCTCCGTGGTCGCGCTCGGCGTCAGTGCGGATGTCGGCGCCGAAGCCGACCCCTACGTTGCCCACCCGGTTCTCGATGATCTGCTCGAGCCCGGCGAAGGCGCCGCCGACAATGAACAAGACGTTGGTGGTGTCTATCTGGATGAACTCCTGGTGGGGGTGCTTGCGCCCGCCCTGGGGCGGAACCGAGGCTGTGGTGCCCTCCAGGATCTTCAGCAGGGCCTGCTGAACACCCTCCCCGGACACGTCCCGGGTGATGGACGGGTTCTCGCCCTTGCGGGAGATCTTGTCGATCTCATCGATGTAGATGATCCCGGTCTCGGCTTTCTTGACGTCGTAGTCGGCAGCCTGGATCAGCTTCAAGAGGATGTTCTCCACATCCTCGCCCACGTAGCCCGCCTCGGTCAGCGCGGTGGCATCGGCGATGGCGAAAGGCACGTTCAGCATACGGGCCAAGGTCTGGGCCATAAGCGTCTTGCCGCACCCAGTGGGGCCCAGCAGCAGGATGTTCGACTTGGACAGCTCCACCTCGGGGTCGGAGGCGCCCATCTGGACCCGCTTGTAGTGGTTGTAGACCGCCACCGACAGAATGCGCTTGGCGTGTTCCTGGCCGATGATGTAGTCGTTCAAGAAGGAATAGATCTCCTGGGGTTTGGGGAGATCCTTGAAACCGACGTCGGCGCCCTCGGCCAGCTCCTCCTCGATGATCTCATTGCAGAGGTCGATGCACTCGTCGCCGCAGAAGCTGCACTTCAGCAGCTCGCCGCCCTCTCCGAACTTTGCCATGGCCCCCGCCCCTACCGGATGGCCGTGATCGGGCCGGCGGCCTCGGCGGCCTCACGCGACTCGATGACCTCGTCGATGAGCCCGTACTCCTTGGCGTCCTCCGCGGTCATCACGTAGTCGCGGTCGGTGTCCTGCTTGACCTTCTCGAGGTCTTGGCCGGTATGGCGGACCAGCAGTTGCTCGAGCTGGCCTTTGAGCCGCTGGATCTCCCTGGAGGCGATCTCGATGTCGGACACCTGCCCCGACGCCCCGGCATAGGGCTGGTGGATCAGCATCCGGGAATGGGGCAGCGCCAGGCGCTTTCCGGGCGCTCCGGCGGCCAGCAGCACCGCAGCGGCCGACGCTGCCTGGCCGAAGCAGATGGTGGTGATGTCGGGCTTCAGGTACTGCATTGTGTCGTAGATGGCGAACATGGCGTTGATGTCGCCGCCCGGGCTGTTGATGTAGAGGTTGATGTCCTTGTCGGGGTTCTCCGACTCCAAGTGCAGAAGCTGCGCGCAGATGAGGTTGGCCACCGTGTCGTCGATGGGAGTGCCCAAAAAGATGATGTTCTCCTTGAGCAGCCGGGAGAAGAGGTCGAATGACCGCTCTCCCCGGTTGGTCTGCTCGACCACGACGGGCACCATGTAGTTCTGGGGATTCATGTGTTTTGGCTCTCGATGGTGGTGTTGGGGGGAAGTTCGGACTCGTCGTCGGGTTCAAGGCTAGACCGCTCCACGGGGTTTCCGTCGGTATCGGTTATCTCAACCCGCTCCAAAACCCATTTCCGGGTCTTGCGCATCTGGGCATCCAATCTTACCCCCTTGAGGCGGTTCTCGTCGTCGGAGAACACCGACGACATGAGCTCCTCGGAGGTCTGGCCCACCTGGGCGGCCAGCGCGGACAGCTCGAAGTCCACATCCCGGTCGGTGGCCTCTATGTCCTCTGCTGCCGCCACCGCCCGAAGGGCCAGGTCGGTCTTGGCATCTTGGCGGGCCGGAACCCGCAGCGCCTCCAGCATCTCCTCTGCGGTCTGGTCGATGGCTTCGAGGTAGGTCTGCATCTCGATGCCCTGGCTGCCCAGTCTCATCTGAAGGCTGCGGACACGGTGCTGCACCTCGGCGTCTACCAGCGCTTCGGGGATGTCGTCGTCTACCAAGTCGGCAAGCTGCTCGGCCACCTGGCGGTCCAGCGAGGCCAAAGCGCCGGCCCGCTTGGCTCGGGCGATGCTGCCCGAGATGTCGGCCCGGAGCTCCTCGGCGGTGTCGAACTCGGAGGCTTCTCGGGCGAACTCGTCGTCGAAGTCGGGCAGAACCGTCTCTTTGACGTCTTTCACCAGGATGCGGAACCGCAGCAGACCGTCCTCGTCGTCATCCGGGTGCTGGGCGTTGAACTCCAAGATGTCGCCGGCCTTGGCGCCCTGGAGCTGCTCGTCGATCTCGGGCACGACGGCGCTTTGGCCCACCTCGTAGGTGTAGTCGTCCACGGTGAGGCCCTCCACCTCCTCGCCGTTGTGCGAGCCGTAGACGTCCATTGTCACCTGGTCGCCGTCGATGGCGGGCCGGGCCACGGTGGACAGCTCCCCGAATTGCCTGCGGAGCCTGTCGAGCTGCTCGCCGATCTCGGCTTCGGTGGGATCGGGGTTGGGCACCTCGGCTCTGAGACGGTCGTAGCCGGTGATGGCGACCAGGGGGCGGATCTCCACGACGGCGTCAAAGCTCACCGGCCCCTCCTCGGCCCCGCTGGTGATGTCGATCTCCGGCGGGGCGATCGCGTCGACGCCGTGGTCCATGATGGCCTGGGCGTAGCACTCGGGCACCGCGTCGCTGAGGGCTTCGCCCCGGGCAGCCGCAGGGCCCAGCCGAGCCTCCAGAACCCGGCGGGGCGCCTTGCCGGGGCGGAATCCGGGCAGTCGGACCTCGCGTGCAAGCTTGCGGAAGGCCTCGTCCAGCTTCTTCTCGAATTCCTCCGGGTCGATGTCCACCGACACCCTGACCCGGTTGCCCTCCAGGGGCTCCACCGCGCTCTTCACAGTCACGGCAGTTTACCGACAGCCCCTCGAATCCTCGTGTCGTAGTGCGGATCGGCGCACGGCATATGGGCACACGACCGACGGCCCCTCGGATCCCCGTGTCGTAGCCAACTACTGCGGACCCCCGATATCATTCCCAGCCAGCCACGCGGGTGTAGTTCAGTGGTAGAACCCCAGCCTTCCAAGCTGATGACGCGAGTTCGATTCTCGTCACCCGCTCCGCACCGCTAGCAGCGCTAGACGCACAGGGGCTCGAAGCGGTATCCGAGGTCGGTCAGTGCCTGGAGGGCGGTGTCGAGGCCGAGAACGGTCTGGGTGCGGGGGCCGCCGCCGTCGTGAAGCAGGAAAACGGCCCCGTCCCTGGCATTGTCTATGAGGCCCTGAGCTATTTCCTCAGCCGGGGGCTGGAGCCAGTCCTCGGGGGAGAAGTCCCAAGTCTGGACTTCCAACCCGAGTTCGGCGGCCCATTCCCGGGTGAAGGCGTCGGTTGACCCATAGGGTGGCCGCAGGCAGTCTGTGCCCCGGCTGCCGAGCAGGGCCTGGGTCCTGCCCACCGTGTCGTCGAAGGCCTCACGCGGCAGACCGGCCAGATTCTCGTGATTCCAGGTGTGATTGGCGAGGGTGTGGCCTTCGTCCACGATTCGCTGAACCGTGCGCGGATAGGTCTCGACCAGCGAGCCCACCACGAAGAACGTGGCTTTGGCGCTGTGTCGGGCCAGCACCTCGAGCACCTGAGGGGTGTGGACGGGATGGGGGCCGTCGTCGAACGTCAGGTAGATCACCGGCACCCCGTCCTGGGACGACCTATCAGAGACGGCGCCGGCGGCCGGCGCAGGCTCATCCGGCGTGCCCGACGGCAGCGGCTGGGGAACTGGGGTTGGGCTCACCCCGAAGGGCAGCGCTTCGATGGACAGACGGTACGGCGCAGGCTCGGCGTGGGTGGAGATCACCTCCACCTCCCACAAGCCGGTGGCGGGCAGCTCCGCCTGCACCTGCTGGCGCTTCTGCGACCCCGAGACCAGCACATGATCGCCGAGGCGCACTTCCAGCCACAGGCCCAGCGGGGCGTCAAGGGTGGCAGTGAACACCTGCCCCTCGGCTATATGCACCGTGTAGGCCTGGCGCTGGCGGAATTCGATCGATCCGGCCACAATGGCGCCTATAGCGCCCGGGTCGAACCGGATATCCACCGCGGCAAGCTCGGGGCCGGGCTGCGGCAGGCTGACCAAGGGCTCAGAGCGGCGCACGAGCACAGAGGGCACCGGCCCGGAGAAGTCTATTGCCAATGTTTTGCGCAGGGAGATCACGGTGAACGACTCTTCGGGCGTGCGGTCCAGCATCGACACCTCCACCATCGCGTCGTGTACCTCGATGCCCTCGACCACGACTCGGTCGCCCAGCAGGACGGGATGCCGGGCTGCCCCGCCCTGGCCGTCGTCTATCACCGGCACCAGCAAATGAAACACTCCGGTGCCTGCTGAAGCCATGACAATGTGGGCCACCACATCGTCGTGGCCGTCGCCGTTGAGGTCGCCTTGGGTGACCCGGTTTTGCAGGGTGTAGCGGTCTTCGGACGCCCCTGCGCTGGACACCGCGGCCTGCCCGTCCAGCAGCCGGACGGCCTCTCCGTCCACCTCGAACTCGAGGTTTTCCAGATCTTCCCATTCCAGCCCCCACTGCTCGACAGCCACCGGTGCGGGGGCGGGCACCGGCGGCTCTTCAGCCGGCCCTGGCGCGGTGGCGGGCGCAGGCGTCGGGGG
>JAPYOG010000297.1 GCA_028278785.1 Candidatus Poriferisocius anaerobius
CGGTACATGTAGCGGTACAAGTAGCGGTGCATGCAGTGGGCGCCCGCAGGGTCGAGGGTTTGGTGCTGACCCACGGGGCTGGCGGCGACCGCGACCAGCACACGCTGGTGTCCATAGCCGAGGGGTTGGCCCCGCTGCCGGTGGAGCGCATCAACTTCCCCTACCGCGCTCAGGGGCGGCGGCCCCCCGATCCGGCCCCCAAGCTGCTGGCCTTCCTCAACGGGGAGATTCCAGCCATAGCGGCCCGCATGGGAACCGATCCCGGGCGCCTGGTGCTGGGGGGCCGTTCGATGGGCGGGAGGATGTGCTCGATGGCGGTGGCCGAGGGGCTGCCGGCCGCGGGCCTGGTGCTGCTGAGCTATCCGCTGCACCCGCCGGGCAAGCCGGAGAGGCTGCGGATCGGGCATTTTGCGAGTATCCAAGTGCCCTGCTTGTTCATCTCCGGCGACCGCGACCCCTTCGGGACGCCCGATGAGCTCGCCGCACATCTGCCGGCCGTCGAAGGCCCGGTTACCGCGCTTTGGCTGGAAGGCGAGGGCCACGACCCCAAGAGGTCGGATGCGGAGATCGCGGAGGCGGTGGCCGCCTGGCTGGAGACCCTCTAACCGCCCTCGGGATTCAGCTCTTCCAGGGATCGCCTGGTGGTCTCAGGGTAGAACAGCAGCACCAGGATGGCGACGAGGATCGGGCCGGCAATCAGGATTGTGAACGCGGTGCCGTAGCCCCAGGCTTCGATCATGTAACCGCCGGCCACCAATCCGACGATGCTTCCGGCTATCCCGGCTACCCCGAGCAGCCCGTTGGATGCCGAGCGGCGGAAGGTGTCGAACATCTCAGCTCTGTATACCCCCAGCGACGGCACGGTGGACGAGGTCATCAAAGCGCCGACGGCGATCAGAACCCACATGGGCCAGCCGGCCTGGGTGAAATGCCACAGGGAGAATACAGCGCCGCCGCTCACCCCCAAAGAGGCGATCACCCTTCGGCCCCTCAGATCGGCCAGCTTGCCGGCGATGAGCATTCCCGGTCCCGCCGTCCAAGTGGTCAACAGCGTGAACAAAGTGATCTTTGTGGCGCTGAAGCCCCGTTGCTCGTTGAGGAACTCGTTTTGGAATTGGGAGGCGGGGGTGGAGAACACCAGCACGGCAAAGGAGGTTGTGGCCAGCAGCGCCATGCGGAAGGGATATTCGCGCGGCAGGCGGACTCGAGGCTGGCGGTGGGCGGATTCGAACCGCTGGGATTCGGGCAGCTTGCGGGCTGCGAGCAATACCGGCGGCAGCCCGGCCAATGCCCCCAAGAAGACGAGCCGCCACCCGGAAACCCCCAGGTCGGCCAAGGGCACGAGTCCGACGGCGATTCCCGAGCCGAGACCGGCGGCCAAGCCGAGCATGGACGCTACGAAGGCTCGGGAACCGTCGGGCGCCTCCTCGAGCGCAAACACGAAAATGAGGACGGCCATGGCGTGGGACAGCCCTCGGGAAACGGCCTGGATCGCCGTCATGGAGGCCAAGTCGGGCGCTGTCGATGTGGCCGCGGCGGCCAGAATCGCACCGGTGGCGGCAAACAGCAGCGTGCGGCGCCGGCCCTCGCGGTCGCCGAGCGCGGCCACAACCACCGTGAGGATGATGCTGAGCCGCACCATGGCCAGGGCGCGCCCTTGGGCCGATTCGCCTATCTCGAATTCGTCGGCGGCGAAGGTGATCGTCTGGCCGAGCAGCGTGCCAAGAAACCCGGCCAGCACCGCCAAGGTGGCCAACAAGGCTGTGATACGGGCCTGTCGGGCGGTGAAGCGGTCGGGAGGGTGCCACCAGGGGAGCTCTCGCCCCCGGCACAGGGCACGGCGGAAGGGGGTGTTGAACAGCGCCCTCCACACCGGGATGTCCAGCCTGTAGTCGAACTGCTCGGTCACCTGCACCTGTCCGCCGCCCAGCGGCTCGACGATGACCGTGCGTCGGTAGCGCTCAACCGGTCCCTCCGCCGCGATGAAGGTCTTGGCGATAACCACTGGGCGGTGTTGGTCTGGCCAGTGTTGGTCTGGGCGGTGTTGGTCTGGGGGGTGTTGGTCTGGGCGGTCTCTCGGGGCGGTTGTGCTGTCATCGGCTTCGGCAAGCTCTGCCACCATGTCGGAGCGGGGAGACAGCAAGCCGTTGGGACCGTTCAACACGCCGTCAGCGGCTTCAGCGCTCAGGACGCGGCGGGAGGTCACTTCGGCCATGGACTGGATGCCAGCTTACCTGCGCGCACCCTGTGGCCTGCGTCTGCAATAGGGCGATGACTTATGGCGGCGCACCACAGGGCACCATACTTGTCGGGTGGAGAGCGGCCGGCGAGAGGACTTCGATGCGCATGATCGCATCGAAGCGCGCTCCGGAGGTCCTTTGGAGGGCGCAGTGGCCATCAGCGGGGCCAAGAATTCGGTGCTGAAGCTCATGGCCGCGTGCTTGCTGGCCGAGGGGACCTTTTTGATCCGCAATGTGCCCGATATCGAGGATGTGGCGGCAATGGCCGACGTGTTGCGGGCCATGGGGGTGTCGGTCAGCCGCGCGGACGGCACTCTCGCCATCGAGCGTCCCGCCGAGCTCAATCCTGTGGCACCCTATGCGCTGACCGAGCAGCTGCGGGCATCCACCGCTGTGCTGGGGCCTCTGCTGGGCGGCGTCGGACATGCCCGGGTGGCCCTGCCCGGCGGCGACGACTTCGGCCCTCGGCCGATCGACATGCACCTTGCCGGGCTGGAGGCCATCGGCTGTCGGTTCGAGGTCTCCGGCGGGGACGTCCACGCCACCGCCGACAATCTTGTGGGCAATTCGGTTTTGCTGGAGTTCCCCAGTGTGGGGGCCACCGAGAATGTGCTGATGGCTGCTGTTCGGGCCAAGGGCACCACGGTGATCGACAATGCCGCCCGAGAGCCGGAGATCGCCGATTTGGCCGGGTTCTTGAACAACATGGGCGGCCAAGTGGCCGGGGCGGGAACATCCACCATCGTGGTGGAGGGGGTGGAGGAGCTGCATCCGGTGGAGCACACAGCGGTGGGCGACCGGATCGAAGCGGCCACGTTCTTGGCCGCTCTCGGCGTGGCCACAGGCGAGATCACCCTGGTTGGCGCCCGCCTCGACCACATGGCGATGCTGTGCCGCAAACTGGGGGAGATGGGGGTGCGGACCTCGTCCGACCCCGACGGAGTCTGGGCTGTGTGCAACGGTCGCCTCCGCTCATCTGATGTGTCGACGCTGCCCTATCCCGGCC
>JAPYOG010000298.1 GCA_028278785.1 Candidatus Poriferisocius anaerobius
GTTCCATAGGTGCTGGCCCCCAGGGGATCGTTGGCCTCGGGGCCGCCGGCAATCTCCAGGCCAGAGGCCCTCGACATCTCGATGACCGCGGTGTGGCGGTCGAAGCGCCACGGGGCTTCAACCGGGTCTCCCAGAGGCCCGGTAACGATGCTGGTCCTATTGGCCCCCCCGACCACCTCCAGGGTCCCCTCGCCGCCGTCGGCCATGGGGGCGGCATCGGCGGTCGCTCCTGCTTGCTGGGCCGCAGCAACGACGGCATCAGCGATTTGGGCAGCAGTTGCCGTTCCCCGGAACTTGTCGGGAGCGGCAACTATATGCATCCCGCCCGCCGTTGCCGTCCAGTGGCGCCTAGCTGTCCGGGGCGCTCAACCCACGACACACCACTGGCTATCCGGTGCGCTGGGCCAGGCTGTCGGGGCCGATCAGAACAAGGACATAGGCGTTGCCCAGGTTTTCGAGGGAAATGCCGCCAGGGGGGGGATCCGACATCACAAAGAGCGGTCCAGCCCCCGCTCCCAAGAGGTTGGCGATGCATTGGGCGTCGTCTTCGTAGCCCGCCCGGTAATAGAACGCCGAGCTTGTCTGCGGGGTGGCGTTGCGGGGAGCCTGCGTCACATAGTTGGCGGCGTTCAACTCGCCGGAAAGCCGACCGGCCGCCCCGCTCACGTCAGTGCCGTTGGCCACCAGCACGGAGATGGTGGAGGGATCGCGGCATTGGACCTCATCTGGTGGTTCCGCGGAGGTCCCAGAGGATGCGGACTCGTCGGGGGCCGCCGCCGTGTTCTCGGTGGCGGGCACAGCAGTTGGGTCGGCCTCAGCGCCCTCGCCATTCGCAGGCGTCTCGGCCGGCGGCGGGGTTGCGGCGGCGTCTGCGGTTGCTGTGGGAGTGGCCTCGGCGGCCGCGGGAGCGGGATCGTCGTCGTCGAGGCCGCGGGCCAGAACGAAAGCCCCCGCCGCTATCAGGGCGAGGACGAGGACGACTCCTTTCAGGGCCATCTGGTTGTTGGTGGCTCGGTTCGACTCCATAGTGACATTGGCTCCAAGCTGTTATTGAGACGGCTGACGGCTCACGGCGGTTTGGCCGAACTTCGATCTTCTGCGGCGATCGCGCAACCGCCGCAGCCGCCGCACAACCATCGGGTCGTACGCCAGCGCATCCCCATCGTCCAATAATTCGTTCAGCAGCTGGTAGTACCGGGTGGTGGACAGCTCGAATCGCTTGCGGATTGCAGCCTCCTTCGACCCGGTCTCCTGCCACCAAGTGCGCTCAAAATCCAAGATCGCCCGATCTCGCTGTGTAAGAGCCATCCCGACAAGCGTTACCCACACAGGGGCCTTATTCAAGCACCCTCGCCAAACCGCGCCCCGTATGCTCTTTTTGCAGGCCCGAGCAGCCTCTCAGCTCAAGGGCCGCACAACCGGGTGGCTTTCCAAGCTCTCCCCCCAAAGGCCCGAGTAGCTCAGTCGGCAGAGCAGCTGTCTTGTAAACAGCCGGTCGCAGGTTCGATTCCTGTCTCGGGCTCCAACCGGGCCTCTGCCCCTGCCGGCTCGCAGGCAGGCCGCTAGCCTCTGGGCAGTCATCGAATGGAGAACCGCCGTGGAAGACGAGCCATCCTGGTCGATGGGGGTCGAGGAGGAATATCTCCTCGTGCAGCGTGAAAGCGGGGAGCTCATCACCGAGCAGCCGCCCGGGATCTTGGAGAAGGTAACCGGCCTGCACCACGGCATCGTGGCTCGGGAGCTGTTCAGCTCGCAGCTCGAGATCGGCACCGGAATCTGCACCGACTTCAAACACCTGCGAGCCGACATCGGCCTTCTGCGCCTTGCCGTCACCGAAGCCGCCGCCGAGCACGGGCTGGCGCCGATAGCGGCCTCTTCCCACCCGTTCGCCCGCCTGGACCAGCAGCAGGTGTCGGAGGGAGAGCGCTACCAGGCTCTAGCGGAGAACTTGCAGGGGGTGTCGCACCGGCTGGTCATCTCCGGGCTGCACGTCCATGTCGGCATCGAGGATCCCGACCTCCGGGTCGACCTGATGGGACAGGTGGCCTACTTCTTGCCCCACCTGCTGGCCCTGTCCACTTCGTCGCCGTTCTGGGAGGGGCGCGACACCGGCCTCAAGAGCTACCGCATGGCGATGTTCAGATCGCTGCCCCGCACAGGTCTGCCGGAGAAGTTCGACTCATGGGCGGAGTTCCGCCGCCATATTGACGTGCTGGTGCGGGCCGGGGTGATCGAGGACTCCAGCAAGGTGTGGTGGGACATCCGCCCGTCGGAGCGCTACCCCACCCTGGAGATGCGGGTCACCGATCTGCCCACAAAGATGGAGGACACGGTTTGCGTCGCCGCCCTGTATGTGTGCCTGCTGCGGATGCTGTGGCGGCTCAAGGTGGAGAACCGCCGGTGGCGCAGCTATGCCAACTTCTTGGTGTCGGAGAACCTGTGGCGGGCCGAGCGGTACGGGATCGGCCATTGCCTCATCGACTTCGGGAAAAGCGAGCTGGTGCCGGTGCCCGAACTGGTGGAGGAGATGATCGACCTCGTCCGACCCGACGCCGAGGCCCTCGACTGCGTCTCAGAAGTTGAGCACGCCCGCACCATCTGCCGACGCGGCACATCGGCCGAGCGCCAGCTAGCCGTTTACCGCGAGGCGCTGGAGCAGGGCGCCACCGACGAGGAGGCGCTCAACGCCGTGGTTCAAGCCCTGATCGCCGACACCATCGCCCCACCCGACGCCTAGCCGTCAGCTTGCCAACCGGTACATGCTGAGAGCGGTGTGAACCAGGCGCTGTTCGACCGGATCAACGACCAGGGCGAAGCCCTCGAGGGTGTAGGCCCCCAGCAGCGCCGGACCGTCGTCCTCGCCGAACACCACCAAGGTCACCTCGCTCTCGCCTCCCACCGTCACCCAAGCCCGCCCGCAGTTCCCCACCACCTCAGGGGAGTTGGTGCCAAACTTCGCCCTCTAGTTCTCGACCACCAGCCTTGGGGGTCCTGCCACCCCATTGCTTGAAGAAGAATGCCACGCCTGCCGAGGTGCAGGTGTCGCGAAGCTCGGTGGCCCAGTCAGGTTCCATAGGCCGTGCGTTCGCACCGGATTCGCCGCCGGCGATTAGCCACTGGATGCCCTCAAGATCAAGTGCGCCGAGCGGACCTAGAAGAGGTTCGGCGCTTACGAACCGCACCGCCGCCGGAACCTTGCGCAGATGATCGATGCGGAAGGCGTACCGGCGAGACTCCACGCTGACGCCCATCCACAGGTTCGGCGGCCAGTCGAGCGCACCTGCTTCGCGGCTCAGCCGCTGCGCTCTCTTGGTGAGCACCTGATAGGTGTGCTGTGGCGTTTCTCGAATCACCTCGAACACCTGCTTGACGAACTCAAGGGGAACCTCGTCATGGAAGAGGTCGCTCATCGAGTTCACGAAGACGAGCCGGGGCGCACCCCAGCCACGCGGCACATCAAGCGACGAGGGATGGAGCGTCAGCTTGAAGCCTGGCCCGCTTGTCCGTGGGTCGCCATCGAGCTGGTACTTCGGCGAGCCCATCGCCTTGAGCCGCTTCGACAGCGTGAGCGCGTAGCAGCGATCGCACCCCTTAGACACGCGGTCGCAACCGGTGGTCGGGTTCCACGTCGCCTCGGTCCACTCAATCGCCGACTTGCCAGACACGCCACCAATGTAGAGCCACGGTGTGACGGTTACCCCAGTCCAATTCGCTGATCTACTCCCTCAGCTGCGCGAATTCGACCTCGGGAAGAACAAGTATCGTGTGGCGGGCCTGTATCTGGACCCGCCCGAGGCCGCCGCGGTGTTCGCGTTCGACGAGAAGACCCGGGTCCAGGCCATAGACCGCACCCAGCCCTCTCTGCCCATGGTCCCGGGGCGCAACCGCGATCCCGCTGGCACCTGCACTTCACCCCCACCTCGGCATCGTGGCTCAACATCGTCGAATCCTGGCTCTCAGCGCTGACGCGCAAAGCCGGCAATTCGCAACGAGCGCCGCGACGGAGGCGGGGGATACCAGGGCCACCGGGGTTAGCGGGGCTGTGCAGATGCCTGATCAGCCTGTCTGATACCTGTGCTGCCCGTTGTGACCACGCGGAAGGACACAGAGCTTCTTCGAGCGGGGACCGCGGTAGCCGCAGGCGGTCTTACTCACAGGTTCGGGCAAAATCGGTTGTCGCCCGAGCGCATTATCTCGGCTCTCGCCCTGGGCATGCCGTGACGAGCGGGCTAGGGCACGCGAGACCGCCATGCCTGTGACTGCTCGCCTTCCGATCCCTTCTAAGAGGTCGGAGGCGTATGTCGAGTGCGCTGCTCTAGCAGGCAGCGCACTCATGGCCGAGTAGAACGCCTCCCGAACCCGCTCCGACAGGTCCATCATCCGTTCCGATACTTCCAAGCGGGGAATGCCCATCTGGTCGGCGGCCCTGCCCCACGCCGACTCCCTGTCGCCCCTCCGCAGTGTGTACTCCGTGCCCACCTTCATCGCCATTTTGAGTTTCGGGAGATAGAACCGCTGGCCCTCCCTGTCTCTGTAGGGAAGCAGCGAGCACAAGTCGTACAGGGGGGCGAGCCTTACTTGGTCGGCTGTGATGAGCAGGCTGTAGTTCTTGGCGTGCCCGTCGGTGTTCACGATCAGCCAGTTGTAGATGAGCCCGTCGAGGAAGTGCCGCACATCGGCCTCTGGGTCGTTCGAGCAGCGCCGCAGCACTGCGGCTATGTCAGCAGGGGTCGGACCACCGTCAGATTGGTACTTCCTCAAAGGTGGGACACCGAGGGCTTGGCACATGTCCTCTTGGTGGATGCGATGCCAGTTGCCGCCAGGTAAACGGGCGCGGTCGTACCTGGCTACCACCAGCACCTGCTCGTCATCGAAATAGGCGCACTCAGTGGCAGCGGCTTGGATACCGAGGTTGCGGGCTGCCTGCTGGCAGAGGTGCTCTACGATGTCCAGATCGGGGAACCGCTCAGGAGCGGGCTTCAAGATGTGGGTGGTGCAGGCGCTTCCCCCTGGGAGCGACCACTGCCCGCCGTCAAACCTCAACGCTGTTTTCGCCTGAGCGCCGCCGAGACTGAAAGCCGTCTCCCAGCGGTTCTCATTCCAGGCCGCCGCATCAGCACGAAGCCCCGCCACAATGTCTGACACCTCAGACTCGGTGAGCGGATCGAGCCTGCTGCCCTTGGAAGCCAGACCGGAGGCATCTCCTGGACGGCAGAATTGAACAGCGCCGGCGCAGTCGCGCCCCACAGGGGTTCCGAGCAAGTCGGAAGGCCTAGTCGAGTAGATGCCGAAGTCGGTCGCCCACCTCCTGCGAACCTCATCGTTGTCGGCCAGCAGGCCGTCCAGCCATGCCTCCACATCATGCGGGCGCGAGTCGAGCGGAAAGCCGATGGACAGCGGCACGGGGGAAGGGCGAACGAGGTATTCGTCGCTGTAGGAGAAGACTGCCCGCCCGTCCCTGCCATCCGAGACTGTTCCAGCCCGCTCGCCGTGAATGAGGACTTCAAGGTCAGCCATCGTCCATAACCGCTTTCAGGTGATCGTCAAGCCTGAACTGGGTGCGGTCCACTGGATGCACTTCCATCTCGCAGTCGAGGCTTCTCAGCAGCGCAATCAGCGTCGATGCTTTGGGGTCGGTCCTGGCCGACTCAATGGCGGAAATTTGAGGTCGAGCCACGCCAGACCTTTCGGACAGCTCGGCTTGGGTCCAGCCAAGCTCCTTTCGGGCTTGTCTGATAGCCTGTCCCAATCGAGGGCCCGAGGTAATGGCGCGGCTGGGGTGCCGATTCACCCCATCTTCTGCCCCTGGACCTTGTTCTGTAGCCCTCACGCTACAACCGTAGCGTATTAGCAAGATGTCGCCTACGGATTACGCGACGCTCAATCAGTCTCCCCACCCTGCTGGGAAGGAAGCACCATCTGCACACTTCGGTGATCGCCTGCCCAATGTCTAGTTCTCGACCACCGGCCTTGGCGGTCCTGCCTCCCCATTGCTTGAAGAAGGGCGTACCGGCGGGACTCCACGCTGACGCCCATCCACAGGTTCAGCGGCCAGTCGAGCCCACCTGCTTCGCGGCTCAGCCGGGGCGTACCCCAGCCACGCGGCACATCAAGCGATGAGGCCTGATTGTTCACTTCCGGGATAGGGCGGGCTTTAGCTGTCAGGCTTGGCGCTCTGGCGGCGGTGGCGGGCGATTTCGAAGCAGCCTATGGCTGTGGCGGCGGCGGCGTTGAGGGAGCTGAGGCGGCCGGACAGGGGGATGGCGGCTACTGCGTCGCAGCGCTGGCGGGCGAGGCGGGACAGGCCCCGGCCCTCGCTGCCCACCACCAGGGCCACGGCTTCTGCGGCCACGCTTATCTCATAGACCGTGGTGGGGGCGGCCACGTCCAGGCCCACTGTCCACACTCCGAGCTCTCCCAGGCGGGCCAGCGCGTTGGGGATGCCCGGCACCACGGCCATGGGGACGTGCTCGACGGCCCCTGCCGCGGCTTTGGCTGCGGCGGGGGTGATGTGGGCCGACCTGTGCCGGCCCAGCACCGCGCCGGTGACCCCGGCGCACTCGGCGGTGCGGAGGGCGGCCCCCACATTGCCC
>JAPYOG010000299.1 GCA_028278785.1 Candidatus Poriferisocius anaerobius
GCCCAAGCCACGCCGCCTACGCCCACACCACACCACCCCGCCCAAGCCACGCCGCCTACGCCCACACCACAGGACAGCAACCACCGGCGCAGAACAACAACTCGGACTCGTGCTCGTCTGGAGCATCGGTCTCGTCAACACCCAGGCCCAGGGCAACGTCCGCTACACCGGCTAACCGCCAGCAACCCAACTGTCTTCTGCGATCTTCGGAATGATCGCGCCCAGTGGTGTGTCGGCCATCCACGCTGCCTGCCGCAGGCGATGTCATTCTCAAGGGTATCCGCGTTTTTTGCGCGCTCATGTTCTACCGTTGGAATTCGTGCAGTTCGGAACAGTGGCGGTGATACTGGGCGGCGGCGGGTTTCTAACCCGCCACAACGATGGCGAGCTGGAAGTTCTGATAGTCCACCGCTCCAAACACCAAGATTGGTCGCTGCCTGCGGGCAAGCTCGATCCCGGAGAGAACTTGGCCGAGTGCGCCTTGCGCGAGGTGTACGAGGAAAGCGGCTACGTCTGCGAGCTGGGCCGCGAGCTGGGCGCAGTGGAATACACCGATCGCCGGGGTCGCGCCCGCCAGGTCCACTACTGGGAGATGGATGCCGTCAGCGGCAGTTTCGCTCCCAGCCCCGAAGTCGACGCGATCTCCTGGGTTCCCGTGGTCGAATCGTTGAACTACTTCACCAACCGGCGCGATATTGAGACAGCGAGCGCGTTCTTGGCTTTGGTTGGCACCGGCGTTTTGGCTTGACCTCCTCCTCTTCAAAGTTTTCGCCCCCGTTCATCTTCTGTTCAGGCAGTCGCAGCAGGATGTAAACCCGCCCCTTCTAGTTTTGGGGCTGATCCCTACGCCGATCGGTGTGTTCGGCGTGCAGCCAAGGAGGACAGGTGAAGTCACCGAAACTGTGTTTTGCAGGCCAGTCGGCGAAGAGCTCGGAATCGGTCTCGGCAAAGCTGTCAAGAACGGTCGTTCTTGTGGCCGGGCTGATGACGGCGTTAGCGCTCGTCGCCGCAGCTTGCGGCAATGACGACGACGGGAACGCCGCCGACGTGCCGACGCAAACCGATTCCGGCGGCTCTGAAGCGCCAGCCTCTAAGTCGGCGCCGGCGGGAGCGGTTTCCGGCAGGGTGACGATCTCCGGCTCTTCCACGGTGGAGCCGATCTCAGTGAGGGTTGCCGAGCTGTTCGAGGATGTGGAGCCGGATGTCGCAGTCACGGTAGACGGCCCCGGCACAGGCGACGGTTTCCAGCTTTTCTGCGCCGGCGAGACCGACATCTCCGGTGCCTCCCGCCAGATCAAGGACTCCGAGGCCGAGGCTTGTGCCGAGGCCGGCGTGGAGTGGGTCGAGCTGCGGGTGGGCATCGACGGCATCGCGGTGATGACCGGCGAGAACAACCCGGTTGAGTGCGTGAGCTTCAACGACATCTACGGCCTGCTCGGTCCCGAGTCCGCCGGTTTCGGCTCTTGGTCTGACGCCGGTTCGCTCGGTCTTGAGACGTCGAATCTCCCCGATGCCTCTTTGGACATCTACGGTCCCGGTGAGGAGTCGGGCACGTTCGACAGTTTCATCGAGATTGTGCTTGAGGACGTTGCCGACGAGCGGGGCCAGGATGTCACCACCCGCCCCGACTACAACGCCAACGGCAACGACAATGTGATCATCCAGGGCATCCAGTCCAGCGACACCAGCTTCGGCTGGGTAGGGTTCGCCTTCGCCGCCCACGCATCAGGCGTGAAGCTGCTCGACGTCGACGGGGGCGACGGCTGCGTGAGCGCCGACGCCGACAACATCGCCTCGGGCGAGTATCCGGTGTCCCGCTCGCTGTACATCTACGTGAACAAGGCCAGGGCCGATGACAGCGAGGCCGTGACCGCCTACGTGGACTACTACATGAGCGACGACGGCCTGGGCACCGCGGTCGGCGATGTGGGGTATGTGAACCTAACCGACAACGCCAAGGCCGATACCCGGGCAAGCTGGGCTGACCGCTGAGCCGGTCGTGCGAAAAGCTGGAGAAGGCCTCAGATGCCCGTTCGGATAACCAGTAGCGTGTGGCCGTGAGCGACACACGGGTTGATCCTGTCGGCGAGTTCTCCGTCGAATCGCTGAAGGCCAACCCCCGACAGGCCCGGAAGGAGCGGTTGATCCGCGACTCCCTGGGGGCCACTGCACTGGTGTCGGTGCTCATCTCCGCCCTCATCATCTGGTCGCTGTTCTCGGAGGCTTGGACGTTCATCATCGAGGTGGACTGGGGCTCGGTCTGGGACATCGGCTGGTTCCCCCGCCGGGGCATCTACGACATCAAGACGCTGATCGTGGCCAGCTTGATCGTCACCGGCATCGCCATGATCGTGGCCGGCCCACTGGGCCTGGGAGCGGCCATCTTCTTGTCGGAATACGCCCGGCCGGGCCTCCGGCGCACACTCAAGCCCATTCTGGAGATTTTGGCCGGGATCCCCAGCGTTGTGCTCGGTTTCTTCGCCTTGGAGTGGATCGCCCCCAACGTGGTCAAGTCCATATTCGCCGGCCCGGCGGCCGGCTCGCTTCTGGCCGCCGGAATCGGGGTGGGGGTGCTCACCATCCCGTTGGTCGCATCCATTTCCGAGGATGCCATGAAGGCGGTGCCGATGGCGCTGCGCGAGGCCTCCTCGGGGTTGGGCGCCCGCAAGATAACCACCACTGTCCGGGTAGTCCTGCCCGCGTCGGTTTCCGGTCTGACGGCCGCATTCATCGTGGCCATATCCCGAGCCCTTGGTGAGACCATGGTGGTGTTCATGGCCGGGGGCGCAGCTCAGACCGCCACCTACACCCACAGCGCGCTTGACGGCAGCCTCACCATGACGGCGGGGATGGCCTCATTGGCCAGGGGCACCGACGCGGTGGTGGGCGAGGGCCTCACCTTCCAGAGCTTGTTCTTCGTGGGACTCGTGCTGTTCGTGATGACCTTCGGGCTGAACCTCGTTGCCGACCGGTTCGTACACCGGGTGAGGGAGCAGTACTGATGGCCAAGGCCCGGCTTGTGGGCCACCGCACCTCCAAGGTGATGGCCCAGGCAATGGAGCGCCGAACTGCGGATGTGCGGGGCAGGGTGTTCCAGATGAGCCTGCTGACCACTCTGCTTATCTCGCTGTTCATCCTCGGCGTGCTGATTGTGGACGTGGCGATCGATGCATGGGGGGTTCTCACCGGTCGTCCCGGCGGTTTTCTGTCAGGCACCATGCGGTCGCTTTCCGATGATCCGAAGCTCGGTGTGCACCAAGCTCTGGTGGGCACTTTCTGGATCGCCGTGTTTGTGGCGGTCTTGGCCTTCCCCGTAGGCATCGGCGCCGCCATCTGGCTGGAGGAATACGCACCCAAGAACCGGTTCACCCGGTTCATCGAGCTGAACATCCGCAACCTGGCCGGGGTGCCCTCGGTGGTGTACGGCCTGCTCGGACTGTTCCTGTTCGTGGAAGGCCTCGGCGGTATCACCGGAGGCAAATCCATCGCCTCAGCGGGGATAACACTGGCTATTCTGGTGCTCCCCATCGTTGTCATCACCGCCCAGGAGGCCATTAGAGCGGTGCCCCAGGAGCTCAAAGAGGGGGCTTACGGCGTGGGTGCCACCAAATGGACCATGATCCGCAGCCAGGTGTTGCCCTATGCTGCTCCCGGCGTGCTCACGGGCACGCTGCTGTCCATGTCTCGGGGTATCGGCGAAGCCGCGCCGCTTCTCCTGGTGGGCGCGGTCAGCGGCCGTCTGGGAACCAATCCGGGTTTCTTCGACCTCAGTGCCATCAACGCTGAGGCGTTCATGGCCATGCCGGTGATAATCGTGGAGTGGGTGCAGAGTTCAGGCCGCGATCCCGGATTCGCCGAAGCAGCCGCCGCGGCCATCGTGGTGCTCTTGGTGTTCGTTATTCTGATGAACGCGGCCGCCATCTTGATGCGCAATCACTTCGAGAAGAAGCGAGGTTAACCTGTGGAGACAGTCGCCGACAGCACGAGGGCAATGCTGGTGGACAAACCAGAGCAGGATGCCTCTGCGACTGTGGGCTTGGACATCGGCCTGATCGGCCAAGCCGCATCGCTTGGGCCAGAGCCCGATTCGGTGTTCGAGGTGGAGAATCTGGATGTCTACTACGGCAGTTTTCGAGCTGTTCAAGGGGCCACCTTCACGGTCTACAAGCACGAGATCACCGCCATGATCGGCCCGTCGGGATGCGGCAAGACAACGGTGTTGCGCTGCTTCAACCGCATGAACGACCTCATCCCCGGCGCCCGAGTCGAAGGCCGCTTGGACTTCCACAGCGTTCCCATCTACGACCCCCGGGTTGACCCTGTGGAGGTTCGCCGGCGGATCGGCATGGTGTTCCAGAAGCCCAACCCGTTTCCCAAGTCGATCTACGACAACATCGCCTTCGGCCCCCGGGTGACCGGTATGGCAAAGAAGAAGGGTGACCTCGACGCAATCGTGGAGCAGTCGCTGAACCGGGCCGCCTTGTGGGACGAGGTGAAGGACCGGCTGAAGGACTCCGCTTTGGGGCTGTCGGGGGGCCAGCAGCAGCGCCTGTGCATTGCCCGGGCGGTAGCCGTGGATCCCGATGTGCTGTTGATGGACGAGCCCTGCTCGGCCCTCGACCCCATAGCCACCACCCGCATCGAAGACCTGATGCAGGAGATCAAGAACGACTACACCATCGTGATCGTCACCCACAACATGCAGCAGGCCGCCCGCATCAGCAATCGCACGGCGTTCTTCACCGCCCAGATCGACTCCACCGCCGACCAGCGGTGCGGGCTGCTGGTGGAATACGACCGAACCGAGACCATCTTCTCGAACCCCTCTGACGAGCGGACCGAGAACTACGTCACCGGGCGGTTCGGTTGAGCGAGTACCAGGAGGCAGAGGTGGGGGAGCTTCGCCGCTCCTTCCACGAAGAACTGGATGAGATCCAGGCCGGCATCGTGCGGATGGCCGCGCTCGTCACCGAGGCCGTTCCCCGGGCAACCGAGTCGCTGCTGGAGTCGAACCTGGAACTGGCCCAGCAGATCATCTCCGCCGACGACCAGCTCAACGACCTGTCGATGCTCCTCGAGGAGCGCTGCCACCATGTGCTGGCCCTCCAGGCCCCTATGGCCGGCGACCTGCGGGCTTTGAGCACCGCCCTGCGGCTCAATGCCGAACTGGAGCGGTCGGGAGATTTGGCGGTGAACATCGCCAAGGCCACCCGGCGCATTTACGGCACGCACTACGACGCCACCCTGCGGGGCCTCTTGGCGAGGATGAGCGAAGAGGCCTGCCGGCTGGTGCGCCTGTCCATCGACGCCTATGTGGATCGCAACGCCGGGCTGGCTGCGGCCCTCGGCGACATCGACGACCAACTCGACAATTTGAACCGCGAATGCGCGCAAGCTGTGTTCCAAGCCCACAGCACCGGAGCGATCGACCTTCAGGCCGCGGTGCAGATCTGCTTGATAAGCCGCTACTACGAGCGCATAGGCGACCATGCGGTGAACATCGGTGAACGTGTGGTCTACATGGTCACGGGCTGGCTCCCCGAGTACACCGGATCGGCGAGATTGCAGATACGGGAGCATTCAAACCCCGGCGGGCCAGACGAGGGGTGAACACGGTGCTGCTCGTCACCAGCGGCCCCTGGCGAGGAGCGACCAGGTGATCGCGGGCCTCGTTGCGCTGGCAGTCGCCGCCGGATTGGCGGTGGTGGGCGCCGTGGCGTGGCAGCGGCACCGGCATTTCGCGGGTGTCGCAGAGGACCGCCGCCGCAACGATGAATGGCATCGCCGCCATGAGGGCGAGGTGGTGGAGAGCGAGACCCGGCTGCGGCTGTCATTGGACGCCGCCAAGCAGGGCGTGGTGGTGGCCGACGCGAGCGGCGCCGTGCTTTATCGCAATCCCTGCGCCCGGCCCTTCGCCGAAGCCCGCCACGGCGAAGCCCTGGTGGAGGCTGTGGTAGCCGAGCTCTTGGCTGAAGCGGCCCGAGGGCAGGCGGTGGAGCGAGAGGTGGAGCTGTACGGACCGCCTCGGCGGATCCTGTTCGTCAGCGCCCGGCCTTTGCGCCGCGATGGCAGGGACTACGGCGCGGTGGCTTTGATCGACGACATCACCGAGTCCCAGCGCTTGGACGCCATGCGCCGGGATTTCATCTCCAACATCAGCCACGAGCTCAGAACCCCGATGGGGGCGCTCAGCTTGCTGGCCGAGACTCTCGCCGGCGAAACAGACCCCGAGGTAGCCTCCCGCCTGGCATGCAGAGTTCAGGTCGAGGCCATCCGGCTGTCCGGCATCTTGGACGACTTGCTGGAGCTCAGCCGCATCGAGAGCAGCGACGCCTCAGAGCGGTCGGTGGTGGACGTGCGAAATGTCGTGGCCGATGCGCTGTCTCGGGTGGGGCCCGCAGCCGAAGAGAAGCGGATATCCATCGAGGCCTCTTTGCCGGTGCTGGATCTGCGGGTGCGGGCCGACCGCCGACAGCTCGCCTCTGCGGTTTTCAACCTGCTGGACAACGCGGTCAAGTACTCAGAGGCCGACCACCAGGTGCGGGTTGCCGCCGCAAGGCGCGGCGGCTGCGTCGAGGTGGAAGTGAGCGACCGGGGCTATGGCATTCCCCTGCGCCACCAAAAGCGGATCTTCGAGCGCTTCTACCAAGTGGACCGCTCACGGGAGCGGACCAGAGGCGGTGTCGGGCTGGGCTTGGCCATCGTGCGCCATGTGGCAGCCAATCACGGCGGTGAAGTCAAAGTGGAGTCCACGGTGGGTGAGGGGTCGTCGTTCACGCTCGTTCTCCCCGCCGGCAATGAGCCCCTCGCAGACGAGGGCGATGAGCCTGAGTTGCCCGAAACCGGCCAACCCCGCGGCCAGCAGCCAGTCGGGGCCACAGCATGAGCGATTCATGAGTGATTCGGGCCGAGTGCTCATCGTGGAGGACGAGGAGTCGTTCGTCGAAGCCCTGACCGTGGGATTGACCAGAGAGGGCTTCAGCGTTCGGGTGGCCCGAGACGGCAAAGAGGCCCTCGACTTCTTCAGCGCCATCTCCCCCGACATCGTCTTGCTGGATGTGATGCTGCCCCTGGTTTCGGGCATCGATGTCTGCCGCCAAATCCGCGCTCGATCCCAGGTGCCCATCATCATGGTCACCGCCAAGGGCGAGGAGATCGACGCCGTGGTGGGCTTGGAGGTGGGTGCCGACGATTACGTGACCAAGCCCTACCGGCTGCGAGAGCTCGTCTCCCGTATGCGGGCGCTGCTGAGGCGCTCCCGCTGGACGGCGGACAGCCGGATGTTTCGGGGCGATGTGGTCGAAGTGGGCGACGTGGCCGTCGATCCCGAGCGGCACGAGGTGTTCGTCAGAGGCAGGCAGATCGAGCTTCCGCTGAAGGAGTTCGATCTGCTGGAGCTGCTGTTGGCCAACGCGGGGCGGGTGCTCACCCGGGATGCGCTCATCGACCAGGTATGGGGCAGCGACTATGTGGGCGACACCAAGACGCTGGACGTCCACATCAAGCGCCTTCGCTCCAAGATTGAGGACAACCCCTCCAGCCCCAGGCGTATCTTGACCATCCGCGGCCTGGGCTACAAATACGCTGGCGGGCTTTCGGACGTGCCCGGCACCGGAGACGCCCCCTTGGCGGTTGCAGGCGAGGCCGCATCTTCGCAATCTCCGGCGTAGGGTTGGAAGCGTGGTCAACACCTCGTTTTTGCGGTTGGTGAGGGTTCATGCCCTTGCCGCAGCCGGGGATGCCATGATCACCATCGCCTTGGCGGGGTCGCTGTTCTTCTCCATCGATCCCAGTGCCGCCCGGGTTCGGGTCACCCTCTACCTGTTGTTGACCATGGCCCCGTTTGCGGTTGTCGGCCCGCTGATCGGGCCCGCCCTCGACCGGTTCCGGGGCGGTCGCCGCACCATGATCTTGGGCATCAACGCCGGGCGGGCGCTGGTAGCCCTTTTCATGATCTCCTCTGTGGATTCCCTGCTGCTGTTCCCCATCGCCTTCGCCATGCTGGTGCTGCAAAAGAGCTACGGGGTGGCCAAGGTCTCCATAGTCCCGGTGATCTTGCAGAACGAACAGCAGTTCGTGGGGGGCAACGCCCGATTGGCGATTGTGGGGAGCGTCTGCGGCATCATCGGCGTCATTCCCGGGCTGTTGGCCAACTGGCTGGGAGGCCCGTCTTGGACGGTGGGCCTGGCCATGGTGGCTTACGCCCTTGCTGCTCTGGCGTCGCTTTCGCTGCCCCTGCAACCCGCAGCCCCGGCTTCGGCGCAACAAGAGGAGTCGAGCGCCGTCCGCGGCTCTGGGATCGGCCGGGCAGCATCGGCCACCGGCACCCTTCGGGCAACAGTCGGCTTCATGACCTTTTTGGCTGCGTTCGCCTTTCGGGGCGGTGCCGACGATGTGGACCTATCAGGGGTGGGACGGGCTTTCGGGGCCGGTGTTCGCCACGCTCTCCAAGGAGATGTGGCCTCCGCCGCCAGCCCGGTTTGGAAGCTGGGCATCGTGGCCGCGGCCACCGTTATAGGCTTTTTCGCCGGGTCGCTGCTGTCGCCTGAACTGCGGAACCGGATTCGCGAGGAGGTGATCATCGCGTCCGCGTTGCTCGCCCTGTCGGTGGTGGCGCTGCTGGCCGCGTGGGGAGGCGGCTTCGGCTCAACGCTGCTGCTCGCCCTGGCCGTTGGCATCACCGCCAGCGCCGGCAAGCTCTCCTTCGATTCGATAGTGCAGCGCGACGGCGAGGATGCCAACCACGGACGGTTGTTCGCCGCGTTTGAAACCCGCTTCCAGATCGCGTGGGTGGTGGGCGCGCTCATCCCGGTGGCCGTCGCCATCCCTGCCCGCGCGGGCTTTTTTATCATGGCGGTGGTCGCCGCGCTGTCCTTGGCGCTGTTCTGGCTGCGCGGGGCGCCTAGTGCGGGAGATCGATTCGAGCCAACCACAGCCCGGGAGCATCAACCTCAGCGGGCGTAGGCAGCTCCCGGTCCGAATGCCAGAGCCGGGCCAGCCCCTCTGCGCCCGCACGCTCCACCACCCCATGGGCGAAAGCCGCTCCCCGGTCGTATTGGTCTTGGGCGAGCTCAAGCCCCAACATCTTCTCGATGAAGCGGTCGGCCGAGTCTGTGGTCACCCGCCGCCGCCGCAGCGCTTCGCTGAGGCGCTGGTGTGAGCCGATCAACCCCCGTCCCACGTTGTCCATGACCCAGTCCACATACCCGGCCACCACCGTGACCAAAGCGGTTATCTGCGGCAGCAAGGCCCTCTGGGACGGCGACTGGACCGCCCCCAAGATCACCTCTGGATCGCCCATCATCGATTGGAAGCTGCTGAGCGAATCGGGGTTGGCCAGATCAAGCTCGCCCAGCCTTCTCTCCAGCACACCGGGGTCGGTCTCAAAGCTCTGGGCATATTCGGACAAGAGCCGGCCTATTCGCCGGCTCACATGGGGCAATGACAGCACTGCGTGGTGGGTCAGCTCGCTCAGGCACACCCAGAGCCGCAGGTCGGAGGGATCCAAGCTCCACTCGTCGGCCAACTCGTCCATGTTGGCGGGCACGACCATGAGCTCTGCCCCGTCGCGGGGGATGGGCAGGCTGTATTGGCCCAGGCTGCGACGTGCCAGGTTGCCCACCATGCTTCCCGCCATCATGCCCGTCATCACGGGGCCGACCATCTTCATGAGCTGGCCCAGCATGGCCTGCGCGGGATCGCCGGAAGCGTCTTCGATGTCGGGCTGGTTCGCCACGCTGGTGATGGGCTCCAGCAGATGCCGGTAGGCGTCGAGCGTGGCCGAAGCCCAGTGCGCCCGGGTCACCGGCACAATTGAGGCGGCCTGTCCTCCCGGGGTGGTGCTCAGGCCGGTGGCGTTGGCCACATGCAACTCGGCCACCCGCGCCAACTCCGCCAGGGCAATGCGGTCGGCCGGGTCGACATTGGGCGGCGACTGCCCGTCGGTCGCCACCGCCACCGCGAACTGGCGGGCCGTTTCCCAGGTTGACGACGCCTGCTGTGCGAAGAGCTTGCCCAGATCCCCGAAAATGGGCATGCCTTTGAAGGGGTTGAACTCCTCGGGTGAGTCGGGGTTGCCCACCCGGCGATGTTACCGGCAAACATCGCAGATTGCCTCGACAGCGGTTTCTCGGGATCGGATCCCTGCCGCCCCCTCCCCCATCCATGACGGCTGCTGAGTGATTCAGCCCGGGCATTTGGGTTTACACTCATTGCGTGAACCCGCCAACCGCCACCGAGGTGTGGACCGGCCTCAGCGAAGCGGCTTTGCCGCTGGAAAAGGTGCTTGCATGGGCAGGGCGCGAGGATTGCGGGGGCGTGGTGTTGTTCAGCGGCACCGCCCGCAACCACTCTGAGGGGCGGCCCGGGGTGACGGTTCTGGAATATGAGGCATATCAGGAGCAAGTCGCGCCCCGACTCCAGGCCTTGGCCGATGAGGCCCGGATCCGATGGCCCGACATCGGCCGGGTGGCTCTGCTGCACCGCGTCGGCAAGGTGGCCATCGGCGAGTCGGCAGTGGTGGTCGCGGTTTCGGCGCCCCATCGCTCCGAGGCGTTTGCCGCTGCCCGATTCTGCATCGACACCCTCAAGGCCACCGTGCCCATCTGGAAGAAGGAAGCCTGGGCTGGCGGCGAGAGCTGGGGTTTGGAGGCCCAGCACATCACCGATGCCGGGTCTCTCCGGCCCTCGGGCGGGTTGGCCGGCTGAGCCATGGCCCGAGACCTGGCCATCGACCTGGGTACGGCCAACACCTTGGTATACGCCCGCGGCCAGGGGATCATCCTCAACGAGCCCACCGTTATCGCCTTGAACCGCAAGTCCAACGAGGTCTTGGCCATGGGGCGCGGCGCCTGGCAGATGATCGGGCGCACGCCGGCCCACATCGTGGCGGTGCGCCCGCTGCGCAAAGGGGCGATCACCGATTTCGAGGTGACCCAGCGCATGATCCGCCTGCTGCTGACGGATGCCGGCGTCAACCGGTTCAGCCGCCCCAAGGTGGTGATCTGCGTGCCCTCGGCGATAACCCCCGTTGAGCGTCGGGCGGTGGTGGAGGCCGCCCGTCGGGCGGGCGCGGCGGAGACCAGGCTGATAGAGCAGCCCTTGGCAGCGGCCATCGGGGCCGACCTGCCCGTTCACGAGCCCATGGGGAACATGGTGGTCGATATCGGGGGCGGCACCAGCGAGACCGCGTTGATCTCCATGGGCGGGGTTATATCGCTCAAGGCCATCAGGGTCGGCTCGTTTGACATCGACGCCGCTGTTCAGGCTTATGTCCGCAGGGAGTTCGGCATCGCCATCGGCGAGCGCACAGCCGAGGAGGTGAAGATCACCATCGGCTCCGCCGCCTATGTTCCCGGCGAGTGCAGCGCCGAGGTTCGGGGCCGCAATCTGATGAACGGCTTGCCGGAGACCATCGTCTTGTCTCCCTACGAGGTGCGATCCGCCATTGCCGAGGTTGTGTCGACCATTGTGGACTCAGTGGTGGCCTGCCTGATCGAGGCGCCTCCCGAGCTGTCCCAAGATGTGATCACCCACGGCATACACCTGGTGGGCGGCGGATCGCTGCTGCGGGGTTTCGGCGAGCGGCTGTCACAGGCAGCCGAGGTGCCGGTGCGCCTGGTGGACGCCCCCCTGGAGGCGGTGGTGATGGGGGCGGGTCGGTGCTTGGAGTCTTTCGAAGACGTTCAAGCCATGTTCATGGAGTGAGCTCGTGCTGCTGGGGGCTGGCGAGCAGTTCGGCGGCGTCTCTGGTCTGCCAGTCTCGATCTCCCAAGGCCCGGCGGATCGCGGCCTCCACCTCAGGGCCGTCAAAGGGAGCGAGGGCCAGCACCGCCCTGCGCCTCACGGCGGCCCGGTCGGTGGTGGCGCCCAGGATGGCGTTCAGCCCCTCCGGGTGGCCGATAGCCCCCAATGCAGCCACCGCCGCCTCCCGGACCAACGGGCTGGCGTGGTGGGCGGCTAGCTCGGCCAATGGGGCCACCGCGTCGCACGCTGCTGCTCCCCGCTCTCCGCATGCCCATGCCGCAGCCTCAACCACGTCCTCGCTGGGGTCGTCCAGCAGCGAGGCCGGGGAAATCCCGGGGCATTCAATGCACAAGGCGGCGGCCCTCACCCGCACTTTCGGCGACGGATCGCCGAAAGCCGCAAGCAACACCTCCTCACCCAGCGCCCCCGTGCGCTTCAGAGCCCCGAGCGCTGAAGCCCGCACATCGGGGTCTTCGCAGCCCCACGCGCGCCAGGCTGTGTCGGCGTCGCCGGTGTGGCCGGCGACGACCGCATCGCGGCGGCGAAGACGGGGGACGCTCCAAGCAGGAGAAGGGGTTGGGTCGCTCACACCAGCGTTTCCAGGGCGATCGTGAAGCCTATGAACAGCAGGCCGACCAAGGTGGTCAGGCCCGCTCCCACGACGATGACCACCAAGAGCAGCCCGACCCCGGCCCGTAGCCGACTCCACCATCGGAACCGTGCCGCCTCCCCGTAGTCGGCGCGATAGGCGCCTAGGACGTCGCGCCGGGCTCTCGCGTCTCGCCATGCCTGCCACCGGCGCGGCCACCAGCCTTTCAGCGCGGCCCCGGTATCGTCGGTGCGGGAAACACGAATGCGCGACCAGTCAACCACAGAACCACCCAGGATAGTGCTGCCGGCCCAAGTCCACCGCCCGCCTTGGTGGCGGCGCAACCTGGCCTGGCTCGCCCCGGTTGCGGTTGTGGTGATGCTGTTGGCCGCCGTCGGGGTGGTGTTCAGCTTCTGGCGCACCGACCTGGTGGCCGTTCGCCCTGGGTCGGTGCTTGAAGTGCCGCCTCGGGTACACGTGTCGGGTGCTGATGTGTATCGGCCAGAAGACGAGATCTCTCTGGTCACCGTGCTGGTCAGCCAGCGTCTGACCATCTGGCAGAGGATCGGCGCCGAGTTCGAGTCGGGGGTCGACCTTGAGCCCGAGCGGGCCTTTACCGGCGATGGCACCCGCAGCGAGCTTCGCCAGCTGAACAAGTTGAGAATGGAGGCCTCTCAGCGCTCTGCCGTCGTGGCAGCGCTTGAGCACCTGGGCTATGAGATCCCCAGGCTGGCCTCAGGGGTCATCGTGGTCGAAACCGCAGCCGGAACGCCCGCTGCCAATGTGCTGCGGCCCAACGACGTGATTGTGGGAGTTGACGGGGTTTCGGTGAGCGGATTGGCGGATTTGGCCAAAGTCTTGGCCTCCCGGCAGGCGGGGCAGATAGTCGCTTTGGAACTGGAACGCGCGGACGGCGGCCAACTGGCGTCGGTGGAGTTGGAGTTGATCGAATCCGAGGACGAGCCGGGCCGAGCCCTCATTGGCGTAGGCGCCCGAGAACGGCTCGAGGAAGTCGAATTGCCGGTGACAATCGACATCGACAGCGGCGCCATCGGCGGGCCATCGGCCGGTTTGGCCCTGACCCTCGGCATCATCGACCTGCTTACCCCCGGCGAGTTGATGGGTGGACAGAGGGTGGCGGCCACCGGGACCATTGCCGTCGACGGCTCGGTGGGCGCCGTCGGGGAGGTGGACCAAAAGGCCATTGCTGCTGAACGGGCCGGTATCGAGGTCCTGCTGGTCCCTGCGGCAAACCTGCAAGATGCGCTGGCCCATGCAAGCGGCGACATCCGGGTGGTGGGCGTGGCGACCCTCGACGATGCCCTGGCCGCGCTGGCGGCTTCCTGACGGCGCTGTGAGACCGGGTTGCATTCCGCGGCTTGCCGGTGGCACTACGCTGTTGCCAATGTCTGAGTGGTCGGTTTCGGATACTCCTTTTGAGCGGATAGACCCCGCACAGGTGTCCGAGCAGAGCTTTGCCGCCACCCGCAGGGGATTCGACCAAAAGCAGGTGAAGGCGTATCTGGTGTCGGTGAGCAACCAGATTGCGGCCGGCCAGCAGCAGATACGCGATCTTCGGGAGCAAGCAGCCCAGGCCGTTGAGCAGGTCGAAGCCGAAACCGCGTTCAGCCCGCAGGGGGTGAAGCTGCTTGACGGCGGCGTGGAGGCGTCTCGCCGCCTGGTCCAGACAGAAGCCGATGAGATGGCCAGCCGAGCCCGGCATTTGGCCGATGAGCTCCAGACGACGGTCGAAGGCCTGCGCGCGCACAGCGAGCCCGCGGTGGGCCAAGACGTTGCCGATTTGCTCGAGCAGGCATGCGGACAGGCCCAAGCGGTGGCGGGGTTGCTTCAAGAGGCCCGCGACCAAGCAGAAGCAGAGGTGGAGCAAGGGCGGGACCAGGGGCGGCAGATCGTGGAGCAGGCCAAGACGCTCAGGCTCGCCGTGTTACGGGACATGGCCCGTCGCCGCCAGACGGCCCGAGCGCAGATAGAGCGGCTTCGGGCTGGGCGCGACAAGCTGTTGACCACTCTCGGCGATGCCCGAAAGTCCATCGACCTGTCGATGGAGGCGGCCAAGATGTCGCTGGCTGAAGCCAAGATCGCGGCCGACGCCGCCGCTCGCCGGGTAGAAGACGAAGCCGCACCCAGCGACAATGTCCTGCTCTCCGAGTTGCACGACGCCGAGACGGTGGGGATGATCTCCGAAGCCGAGCCCGCAGTCCAAGATGAGGCTCAGGCTGAAACCCACCCGGTGGCCGCCCCGGTTGGCGAGTCCACATTCCCGCCCAGCCGGGCAGAAGCCCCGGAAGCCGACCCTGAGGCCGTTGTCGGCGAGGTGGAGGAGGGCGTCACCTTGCTGCCGCGCGAGCAGCAGGATCCGCTGGATGGCACCGCCGTGCATCCGGCGCTTGCCAGTGCGCCAGACAGCCCCACAGTGGAGGCGGTTTTCGCCCGGCTCCGATCCGAGAGCGACTAGCCTGTCTTGAATATGCGCAATCCCCGAGAGGTATTCAAGCCGCGCCCTGCATCCCGCCCGCGCTTCTCACGCCGGTCCAAGATCATTGCCGCCCTCGCCTTGGTGCTTCTTCTGGCGGCCATACTGTCGCTGCGGGGCACCGCCCGCCTCTGGACCGACTACCTGTGGTTCGACTCGCTTGGCCACGGGGGCGTGTGGACCGAGATCTTCGTCTACAAGATCGTCCTGTCGGTCGTGTTCATCAGCGCTTTCTTCCTGCTGCTCTACTCCAACCTGGCCATAGCCGACCGGTTGGCGCCGGAGACCCGGCCGGCAGGACCCGAAGAAGAGCTGATCCGCCACTATCACGACGCGGTGGGGCATCGGCGCCGACTTGTGAGCGTGGCGGTTGCCGTCGTGTTCGCCCTCATAGTGGGCGGCGGCACCGGCGGGGAGTGGCAGAAGGCCATGCTGTTCTTCAACAGCGTGGATTTCGGCATCGCAGACCAGCAGTTCGACACCGATATCGGCTTCTACGTTTTCCGGCTGCCGTTCATCCAGTTCCTGATCAGCTGGGTATTCCGAGCCCTCATCATCGTGGCCGTGCTCACGGCCATCGCCCACTACGTCAACGGCGGCATCCGCATCCAGACCGCCGGGCAGCGGGTTACGCCCCAGGTAAAAGTCCATCTGTCGGTGCTTTTGGCGCTGATCGCCCTGGTTCGGGCGGTGGGCTACTGGTTTGACCGGTTCGGCCTCAACTTCTCCACCCGGGGCCCGGTACACGGCGCCACCTTCACCGACGTCACCGCCCAGCTGCCCGCGCTCAATCTCCTGCTGCTGATCTCGGTGCTGTCGGCGGTGCTTTTGGTGATCAACATCTGGCAGAGGGGATGGGTGCTGCCGGTGACCGCGGTCGGCCTGTGGATGATTGTGGCCATTGTGATGGGCGCTATCTACCCCGCCATCATCCAGCGCTTCCGGGCCGAGCCGGAGGAGTCGAAAAAAGAGGCTGTCTACATCGAGCGCAACATCGAGGCCACTCGCCAGGCCCTCGGCCTCGACAACGTCATCACCCGCGACGGCTTCAATCCCGACACCGAGATAAGCGCCGAGGAGCTGGCGTCCAACCCCAGCGTGCGCAACCTGAGGCTCCTCGACCCCGACATTGTGCCCAACGCCTTCCAAGTCGAGCAGTCGGAGCGCACCTTCTACACCTTCGGCGGCGAAGTGGATGTGGACCGCTATGAGATCGACGGTGAGGTCACCCAGGTGGTGGTGGGCGCCCGCCAGCTCAACGTGGCCGACATCCCCCAGCAGTCCTGGGAGGGCCGCCACGTCCAGTACACCCACGGCTACGGCGTGGCGGTGGCCCCGGCCAACTCGGTAACCACCCAGGGCTCGCCCGACTTCGTGGTGGGCGACGTGCCGGTGTCGGCCGGCGAAGACTTCCAGCTAGACCGGCCCCAGCTTTATATAGGCGAAAACCTCACCGGATACGCCATAGTCGGGGCCACCATCCCCGAAGTGGACTACACCGAGGCCAACGCGACCGTTCCGTTCACCTATGACGGACAAGACGGGGTGGGCATAGGGAGCTTCTTCCGCCGGGCGGCCTTCGCCCTGCGCTTCGGCGACATCAACCCGCTGATATCCGGGTTCGTGGACGACGACTCCCGGATCATCTTCAATCGGGATCTCCGCACCCGGGTGGAGAGCTTGGCCCCCTTCTTGGAGTTCGACGCCGACCCTTATCCGGTGGTGTTCGACGGCCGGGTGGTGTACATCGTGGACGCCTACACCACCAGCGACCGGTATCCCTACGGCCAGGTTCCCGACGTGAGAGACCTGCCGCCGGGCAGCGGGCTGGAAAAGAGGTTCAACTACGTTCGGAATTCGGTGAAGGCGGTGGTTGACGCCTTCGACGGCACCACCACCTTCTATGTGATCGACCCCGATGATCCGATTATCTCGGCCTGGCGCCAGATCTTCCCCGGCCTGTTCGAGGACTTCGAGCGGATGCCGGCCGGACTCCAGAGCCATCTGCGCTATCCCGAGGATCTGTTCCGGGTGCAGACCACCATGTGGGCCCGCTATTTCATCGACGACGCCGAGACCTTTTACGCCAACTCGGTGACCTGGGCGGTGGCACAGGATCCAGGCACCCGGATCACAGCCCGAACGTTCCTCGACGAGGTTGCCGAGGCCATCACCGCCGAGCAAACGCCCACCGCCCCGGCCACCCGGCAGCTTGAGCGGAGGATCAGGCCGTTCTACCAGCTTCTCCAGCTTCCCGGCGAGGATGATCTGGACTTCGTCATCTTCCGCACTTTCGTGCCCGTGTCCGGGGCCGGCGACGACGAGGACGAGCGCAAGGAGCTGACCGCGTTCATCGCCGCCAAGGGCGACATCGACGAATACGGAGAGCTCGTGGTGTACACCGTTCCGGGAACCAGCATTCCCGGCCCCAGCATCGTGGACGCCAAAATCCAGGCCGACACCCAGATCGCCGACGCCTTCACCCAGCTCAACCAGCAGGGATCCACCGTGCTTCAGGGGAATCTGCTGATGATACCGGTGGGCGACTCGCTGCTGTTCGTGCGCCCGGTTTATGTGCAGGCCACCGGGGACACAGAGCTGCCCCAGGTGAAGCAGGTGATTGCCGGAATCGGCAACGACGACGACTTCGTGCTCCGCATCCGCCCCACCCTGGAAGAGGCCTTGGCCGCCCTCTCCGACTCGGGCGGGTCCTCAGTGCTCCCCGCCCGGCCGACGGCGCCGGAAACCGGCGAGTCCGCCCCCGCGCCCACTGCTGTGCCGTCGTCTGGCGATGCCGCGCCCATAGACCAAGACACCCGCCAAGCCCTGACCGAGCTCATCTCCGAGCTGCGGGCCACCCAAGACTCCATCGACGCGGACCGCCGCACCCTAGACGGCCTCATAGAGCAACTAGAATCCCTCCTCGACTCCGCGGACGGCTGAACCAGTTCTCCGCTTGGAGTAGCGCTTAAGCAGCTATTCAGGGGTCCCCTCAGAGAGGTGGTTTAGGAAAAAGTCTGCCTTGTGCAAGTTGGCCCAAGGAATCAAACTCCCCTCGCTTCGCTCTTGGAGCTGGTCGCCTCCGTACGCAGCGATCAGGTCGCACGAGTGCTCGCTTTGTAGATGGGCAGCAACCCGTCGGGCGGTCTTGAGAAAGCCGGCCGAAGGGGTGGCAGCGGATTTTGCCTCTACCAGGGTCAATTGCTCAGGGTGCTCAACCACCAAGTCGACTTCGGTTCCGCCGCGATCGCGGTAGAACGACAGGCCCCGTGTCAGACCATGATGCGTGCGCTGCTTGGCGATCTCCGAAACGACCCACGTCTCGAATATCGGACCCCTGAGCGGGTGTGAGATGAGCTGCTGGGGAGAGTGTATGCCCAGTAGGTGACATACCAGGCCGGTGTCGTAGAAGTGCAGCTTTGGCATCTTCACCAACCGTTTGCGGAGGTTGGCGTGAAACGGCGGGAGCAGGAAGACCACGTAGCTGGTCTCCAGAATGCTGAGCCAGGCCTTGGCGGTCGGCTGGGATACTCCGCAGTCATCGGCCAGCGAGGAGAGATTGGCCAGCTGGGCGGTGCGACCCGCGCAGAGCTGAACGAACCTTGCGAACGCAGAGAGGTCCCCCACGTTTTGGAGCGTTCTCACGTCGCGCTCGATGTAGGTGGCGATATACGAGCCGATCCAGTCGGCTGCATCGAGACCGCGGTCGAATATGCGGGGATAGCCTCCGGTTATCAGGGTCTCGTCGAGTTCTTGAGGATGGTCGGAAAAGCGAATTGCCTCTCCCCGGCTCAGCGGAAGCAGGTGGTGTACGGCAGTTCGACCGGCAAGCGACTGATTGACCGACTCCAACAGCGAGAAGTGTTGTGAACCGGTGAGGATCCACCGACCGGGTGTTGGGTCGGCGTCGATATTGCCCTGAAGGTAAGACGGCAAATCGGGTGCCCGTTGGACCTCGTCAATGATCGCCCCACCGGGAAACTGGGCCAGAAACGCTCGAGGATCGTCGATGGCAAACGAACGCACATCGGGCGCTTCCAAGCTGACATAGGAGTGGTCGGGGAACACCGACCGACACAAAGTGGTCTTGCCGCTCTGACGGGGACCGGTAAGCGTGATGGCCGGCGCTTTCTGAGCTGCCTGCTCCAGCCTCGGGGCCAAGTCCCGGTCAATGATCATGGCCCTAAGTCTACGCAGACTTGGCTGATTCAAAATCCAATTTTGAATCAGCCAAACACCAGCGGCAGGATTCGAACCTGCGGCCTCGGACTGCGGTCAATCCAATCGTTCATGAGCCGCGGCGACTGCCTCAGATGGTGGCGGGCCAACGCCCCCGCCGCGTGCCACCCAATGAGGCCGTTGCCGCCGACCGCGCGTCCAGGAACAGGCAGCCCGCCATGTTCGAGAAGGCGGGGGAGTGCAGCGGCTCCTGCTGGACGTAGGCGGCAGGAGCACCAGACACCGGCTATCCGCCGCCCTCCTGCGCCGACAGCGAGCGAGTAGTGCGACACACCACTAGGGATCTGGTGCTGGCTGGCTCATTCGGCTAGTCGCTGATTGAGGTGTTTTCGCCATAGATCGAAGTCATACCATCCGCAGCCTATGCATCCACTTGGGTCTTTTCTGTCTTCG
>JAPYOG010000003.1 GCA_028278785.1 Candidatus Poriferisocius anaerobius
CGAGCTTGCCCTGCCCGACATCCAGCGCCCGTTCGTTTGGTCATCGGCCAAGGTGCGCGACCTGTTCGACTCCATGCACAAGGGATACCCGATTGGCACGCTGCTCTTCTGGGAAACCGGTGCCGACACCAACACCCGCCAAGTCGGCGGAGGCGAATACGACAAGGTGGCCAAGCAACTCATAGTAGACGGGCAACAACGCCTGACCTCCCTTTTCGCGGTGATAACCGGGCAGAGGGTGCTCACAAAATCATTCGAGAACCGCCAGATCCAAATCGCCTTCCGACCTTCCGACCAGACCTTCGAGGTGGCCGACGCAGCTATTCGAAGAGACCCCGAGTTCATTCCCGACATTACTGAGCTGTGGAGGGGCCGCTACAAAGCAACTGTGCGTTCCTTCTTGGCCAGACTGGCGGAGCATCGAGGGGAGGCAATACCCGAACATGAGGATGAAGAACTCGAAAGCAGAATAGACCGCGTTCGCGACCTGAAGGACTTTACCTTCCAAGTTATACGACTCGATGCTAAAGCCGACGAGGGGCAAGTGGCGGACATCTTCGTGCGGATCAACTCAGAAGGGGTGCAGCTCAACCAAGCAGACTTCATTCTCACGCTGATGTCGGTTCACTGGGAGAAGGGGCGAAGAGAACTCGAGCAATTCTGCCGTGACGCGGTCGACTCCTCGGTTAAGGGCCCATCGCCCAGGAACCCGTTCATTGACCCGAGCCCCGATCAACTCCTGCGAGCGAGCGTCGGGCTGGCGTTCCGCCGGGCTCGCCTTCAGCACGTCTACAGCATCCTCAGAGGCAAGGATCTCAACACCGGCGAGGTGTCAACTGCTCGCCGAGATGAGCAATTCGAACGGCTGCGCTCGGCCCAAGACGAAGTGCTGGATCTGACCAACTGGCATGAGTACCTCAAGTGCCTCACCCTTGCCGGCTTCCGCGGGCGACGCATGATCACGTCCGATACCGCTTTGATCTACTGCTACGTTATCTGGCTGATCGGCCGTCGAGACTTCGGTCTGAGCGTCTCGACTCTTCAGACCGTGATGGCCCGATGGTTCTTCATGGCCCAGACCACAGGCCGCTACACGGGATCAGGCGAAACAGCCTTGGATGCCGACTTGGGCCGCATCGGCTCTCTCGATCCGAACAACCCCGACGCGTTCTGCGCCGAGCTTGACCGGCAAATCAAGGCCAACTTCACAAACGACTACTGGGACGTCACGCTCCCGACACGGCTCGACACGTCATCAGCCAAGTCTCCTGCTCTCTGCGCCTACTGGGCCGCCCTGAACGTGCTCGACGCTGAACTGCTGTTCAGCAGCCTCAAGATGAGGGACATGCTGAAATCGGGAGAATATGCACCTCGATCAGTCGAGCGCCATCACCTGTTCCCAAGGGCTTATCTGAATGCCAGGGGCATCACCGAGACTCGACAGGTCAACGCCATCGCCAACATGGCGTTCTTGGACTGGCCGGAAAACTCCGATATCGGAGCTGATGGCCCCATGGAGTACTGGATAGCAATGTCCAGCCGCTTGAATCGTGACCAGCTCCAACGGCAAACCGAGTGGCATGCGCTGCCAGTGGGCTGGGAGCAATTGGAATACCCAGACTTCCTGGAGAAGCGCCGAGCGCTGATGGCCAGAGCAACGCGGCGTGGCTTTGAACGCCTGTGGGATAGCCCCAGCGAAGCCCACTCGTCATACACACTGGTTGATCTGCTCGCCGCCGGTGAATCGCAGACCATCGAGTTCAAGTCCACTGCCCGCTTCAACCTGCACACAGGCCAGCCGGACAAGAGAATGGAGCATGTGGTCGCCAAAACAGTCTGCGGATTCCTCAACGCCGAAGGCGGCAAACTGCTCATCGGAGTGGATGACGACGCGAACGTGATTGGGCTTGGCGACGACATGCAGACGCTGGGGAGCAAAGGCAACCCCGATGGCTACGAACTCTTCTTGCGGCAACTTCTTGACAACGCTCTGTCCGCTCCAACTGCGGCAACAGTGCGAATCCACTTTGAGCCCCATGCCGGAGCAGACGTGTGCATCGTCACAGCCTCAGCCTCGGCCAAGCCGGTATTCGCCAAGGCTACCTTCTGAGTTCTGGGTACGAATCGGCAACGCCACCAAGCAGCTTCACGGCGACGACATGGTGGAGTACCAAACCGACCACTGGGGTTAGCCCGGGCTGGGGTTTGTCCCGGAATCCGACCTGTCGGCCAGCCTCGCGGCCACTACCGCCCAAATCACCTCCACTGCTGCGGATTTGCAAAATAGTGTACTGCGAGTTTGCTAATTGAAAAGCTGCGAATTTGTAAAATAGTGTACCGCGAGTTTGCCAAGTAGGAATACAATGGCGGAATGGAGACCGTTCCCCGACATATTCAACCTGAGATCGAAGCAGCGCTGGAGTGGTCGCGGGTGGTGATGATCCACGGTGCAAGGCAGACCGGCAAGACGACGCTGGCCAGGGGGATCGCCGAGGCAAGAGGTGGTACCTATGTATCGCTCGACGACGATGAGGAACGAGAGAGCGTGCTGCTTGACCCGGTGGCCTTCTTGTCCAGCCAGCGCTATCCCCTGACCATAGACGAGTTCCAACTCGGTGGGAATCGGGTCATCGTCGCCGTGAAGCGGCTAGTGGACGAGGACAGAACCCCGGGCCGGTTCATTCTCACCGGGTCCACCAACTTCCTCACCGTACCCACCATCAGCGAGTCGCTCGCTGGGCGAGTTCGGATATTTCGACTGTGGCCGCTGTCCGAAGCCGAGTTGGCCGGGGTTGTCCCCACAGAGATCGATCACTGGTTCGAGGGCAGCCCCAGGCCAGCCCCCGCCAGCGACCTCGGTCGAGCGGACTATTTCGCCCGGGCCTGTCGAGGGGGTTATCCGGAAGTCGTGGATTTGGACCCAGGTCAAAGGCGGCGCTGGTATGGCGACTACTGCGAAACGGTCGTCCAACGTGACATTCTGGCGCTCGCCGATATCCGCAGGGCAGCCTCGCTGCCACGCTTGTTGCGCTGGGTAGCCACCTTCACTAGCAGCGAGATCAACCAGACCGACGCCGCCAAAGAGTTGGAAGCGAGCCGGTCGGTGATCGCCTCATATCTGGAATGGCTCCAAACCGTTTTCTTGCTTCACGAACTGCCGGCTTGGTCTCGAAATCTCTCATCCCGAACGACTTC
>JAPYOG010000030.1 GCA_028278785.1 Candidatus Poriferisocius anaerobius
TGCGCAAGACGGTGCGCGACCACCAGAACGAACTCGCAGGCGATGACGGGGCCAAGCGCTTTGAGCGCCAGAGAAAGGCCCGTATGGCCAGCTTCTCTTTGCGAGACGACGGAATGTGGCAGTTGTTTGCGTTGTTCGACCCCACCGCCGCGGCTCGGATACGCAGGGCGCTGAACAAGGCGACCGACGACGACTGGCGTGCCGACAACCGCCGCGAGCACACCGCCGATAGGCACCGCCGGGCCGATGCCTTGGAGCGGCTGATCACCCGCACGGTCTCCGGCGATGGTCATGAGCAGCCCCAGGGCACAACGCTGCTGTTGATGGCCGACTACGACCTCGCAGACAACAAACTTGGCCGTCCCCGCCTCGCCGACGGCACTCCCCTACCTCCGAACGAGTTCCACAGACTGGCCTGCGACGCCGACATCTTGACCGGGTTGTTCCGAGAGGCCGACAGCGAGCCGATCTGGATGGGCAACACCAGCCGGCACCCCAACTTCGCTCTGCGAGCCGCCCTCGAAGCCCGCGACCGGGGCTGCATAGGCTGCGCGAAGGACTCCGAATGGTGCGTCTCCCACCACATTGTCGAATGGCAAGACGGCGGCCCCACACAGCCCGACAACCTGGTGCTGGTGTGCCACGACTGCCATCAAAAAGTGCACCACCGAAACTGGACTGTCGAAAAGCACCCAGACACCGGCCGCCGCTACTTGCGGCCCCCTTGGCAGGCGCCGCCCAAACCCGGGGCAGAAACCGCCATTCCCCTGCGCTTGTAGCTCTGGCCGATCAGCTTCTACCAAATCGCGGAGCGGAAGTCGCCCTGGGTGTTGCCTTGGATGTCGCAGTGGCTAGCCAGGTGGCGAAGGGATATGAGCGTTCAGGAATCCTGCTTGTCGAACCCAACGATGTTGCTGACCGTTTTGCGGTTGAGTCCGGAGACCTCGGCGATTTGGCGGAGTGAGGCGCCAACGCGATGGGCAACCCTTATCATGTCGTCTCGAAGCGCCGCCTCCTTGTCGGCCCGCTCAGAACTCAGACCCACCACAGCCAGGGCCGCACCGATCTCGCCGTCTTGGCCAGCCCTATACTTCTCCATTCGGCCAACAGCTGCAAGCACATCTGTTTCGCTGTAGCTCATGAATACCCCTTCAGTTCGTCGGCCAACTTGTCTCGAATCGCCATCAGCAACGGAACCCGCGGCGACAATTCAACAGCAGCCTCGGCATTATTGAGGTGGGCGAGGACCATCCCCATCAATTCCAGAGCTTCGATGCGCTCTAGTTCAAGGCGGATCATTGGTGCTATTCTAGCCAGTAGTGGATCCAAATGGACCAACGCCACTGGACCAACGCCACTGGACCAACGCCACTGGACCAACGCCAAGATCAAAAACATAAAACGCTCGGGCCTGGGATTCGCCAACCTCGCGAACTACCGGCTCAGAGTCCTGCTTGCAGCCGGACGAAAACCCGGCCAGACTCAACCAGTCACAAAAATCAGAACCCGACGCCCCAGCTCAAACGCGTAGAGTGCGTCTTCTCTTGCTGCCGGTCTTCACTGCCGGTCTTCACTGCCGGCGGGCCAGGTATTCCTCCCGCAATGGCTTCTTGTAGAGCTTGCCGGTGGGCAGGCGGGGAAAGTCGGCGCGGAAGTCGACGGCTCGCGGCACCTTGAAATCCGCTAGCTGCTGACGGGCGTAGGCCCGCAGCTCCTCGGCCAGGCCCTCGGTCGCCTCAACGCCTTCCTCGAGCTGCACCACGGCGTGGACGTACTCCCCCATCTCCTCGTCGGGCAGCCCGAACACGGCCACGTCGGCCACCTTGGGGTGCAAGGCGAAGCAAGCCTCGATCTCCTGGGGGTAGATGTTGACTCCTCCGCTGATGATCATGAACGTGGCCCGGTCGGTGAGGTAGAGATAGCCCTCCTCGTCCACGTAGCCCACATCGCCCACCGTGGTCCAGCTTTGGTTCTCAGGGTGGCGGGAATCCCTGGTCTTCTCCGGATCGCCGTGATACTCGAACGGCGGGGTCTGCTGGTCGAAGTAGACCAGGCCAGGCTCACCCGCCGGGACCTCTAGGCCGTCGTCGTCGCAAATATGGAGGGTTCCAACCATGGCCTTGCCCACTGAGCCCTTGTGTCCGAGCCAGTCCTCCGCCCCGATGAAGCACAGGCCGCTTCCCTCGGTGGCGGCGTAGTACTCCTGGATGATGGGGCCCCACCACTCGATCATCTGCTCTTTGACCGCCACCGGACAGGGCGCAGCAGCGTGGACCGCCATCTTCAGCGATGACAGGTCATACCGGCTGCGGACTTCCTCGGGCAGCTTGAGCAGGCGGATGAACATGGTGGGCACAAGCTGGCTCTCGGTCACCGAGTACTGCTCCACACAGGCCAAGAAGCGCTCTGGATCAAAGCGGTCCATGATCACCGCCGTGCCCCCCAGCTCATGCACGCCAGCGGTCCACAGCAAAGGGGCGGAGTGATACAGCGGCGCCGGAGTCAGATACACCGAGCTCTCATCCATCCCCAGCAGGTAGTGCTCCAGCATGCCGATGCCCGAGAGGCCGGCATCGTGTGCCTCGACGCCGGTGAGGGCCCGCTTGATTCCCTTGGGCCGGCCGGTTGTGCCCGATGAGTACAGCATTACCTCGCCCTTGGGCAGACGGGGCAGAGGTTCGCCCGGCATGTCCGCAACGGCGTCATCGTAGGGCTCGAACCCCTCGACAGCGCCGTCGATCATCAGGCGGTGCCGGCAGTCGGGGATCAGATCCTGCATCTGCGCGGCTGTGCCGGCCATGGCCGAGGTGGTGATCAGAGCGCTGGAACCGCTGTCATTCACCAGATAAGCCGCCTCCTCGGGCGACAGATACCGGTTGATGGCGGTGAAGTAGAGACCCGAGGTCATCGCCGCCCAGAATGCCTCGTAGTAGCGGGGGTGATTTTCAGCCAGGACCGAAATGTGGTCGCCCTCCCGCAACCCTCGGTCGTGCAGGAGCCGGGCCAGCCGGTTGGCCCCCTCATCCAGCTCCCGGTAGGTGGTGACCTCCCCCGTGCCGGCCATGATCTGTGCCGCCTTGTCCGGCGTGGTGCGGGCATGACGTCCCGGATACATGCGTGGCCTTCTCCTTTGCGGTCTCCCTTGCGGTCTTTGCCGAAAGGAGATTAGCGGCCTGCTGTAGAACCAGCCCGGGCAAGGAGGCTGATCCAGCCGATCAAACTGATCAAGCTGATCAAGCTGATCAAGCTGATCAAGTCACCTTGGGCTGGAGCGCGTCTTCTACGCCCTCTTCCTCGCGGACCAGGTTCCAGCCGAATCGCTCGGCAAGGGCCTCGCGGCCCTCGTCGGGGCCGCTGGCGATGACCTCGTCGCCGGCCAACAGCACGGCGCTGCCCCGGGGGCGGTAGATGTAGCGCCCGGCCCGGCGTATGGCGAGCACGGCGAAGCCGGGCTCGATGTTGAGAGCCAGATCCTTTAGCGAGGCCCCGTCGGCGCCGCTGAGGCGGGCCACCGGCAGCTCCACCACGACCTCGTCGGAGTCGCCGAGGGCGATCTCCAAAATGGGGTGTACCTCTTCGCCGTGCTCCACCAGCGCGACCATCTGGCGGGCCTGGTCCCCGATGTCCTCGGCTGCCTGGCCCAGGTGCAGCAGGCCCCGCAGCGGGGCGGGGTCGATGTTGTTGGCCGCGGCCCGCAGCACCCACAGCTCCAGTTGGTGGTTCATCTCGTCGAGGCGACCCTCCAGCAGCCGCACCTGGGCGGCCAGGCCCAGGTCGTTGAGCACCAGCGCCGAGTAGGCCAGGCCCACCGCCGCCTCCGACAGATCCTTCATCTCCACCAGCACGTCCACCGCCCGGTCCAGATCGGAGATCCAAGGATCCTCGGGGGCCGTCGGCACCTCCCACACAGGGGCGGCGGCCATCTGGTGCAGCCGCATGATGCCCGCGGGCGAGCCCCGCAGAAACAGCACGTCGCCGGGCATCAAGATATGGTCGCCGCCCACGTCGGTGATCCAGCTCCGGTCCCGCCGTATGGCCATCACCCGCATCCCGGCCACCACCGGCAGCTCCAGATCGCCAAGGGGGCGGCGCCCCATGTGGGAGCCCTCGTGTACCACCAGGCGGTGCGACACCTCCTCGGCGCTGGACATGTCGGCCACCAGCTCGGCGGGGATGCCCAGCTTGCGGGTCACGATGCGGGAGATGTCCACCGCGTCGTTGGCGATCCGCTCGATGGCGCTGATCACCTGGAGCACCGACGACATGCCGTCGGCCTCGCGGGGGTGGCGAACCGCCAGGATGCACACCGCCCGCATGTCCTTGACCAGCTCGGTCATCTGCACCTCGAGCCCATCCACCTCGGTGGCCATGTCCGGGTCGCCGAAGTACAGGGCGGCGTAGGCCAGGTCGACCATCAGCTCGGAGAGGTCCTTGGCCTCGGCGAGCATGGCCCGAAGGTTGCGGGGTTTATCGTCCATTGCGAAGTCCCTCCAAGTTAGCCACTGCCCAGCCGCCCATCACTCCCGCTTCACCCTGCCCCCACTGCCTCGATGGCGAACACCAGGGTAAGCGCTCCCACCAGATCAAGCACTGCGGTAACCGTGGGGATGCCCACGGTGTCGGGGTCCACGCCGAAGCGCACCGCGGCGATGGTGCC
>JAPYOG010000300.1 GCA_028278785.1 Candidatus Poriferisocius anaerobius
CTCCCGCGCCGGCCGGCGTCCAAGAGCTGCTCTAGGGCGTCGATCAGCTCGCTGAGGCCGGCTGCGCCGGTGGCGGCTGCGGAGACTGGTTCGGATGCCTGGGGGGCGGGGTGGGCGACGGCCGCCCGCAATCCGGGTATGGCGAGCACTTCGTGCAATGACCGCCGCATCTCCTCGCACCTCTGATCGGATGCGGCCCGCCGGCTGGCGGCCGTGTCTGCCGCGGCGCGGGTGTCCGACCGCCGCTCGAAGGCGGGGTCTCGCTTTTCACGACTGGCGCCCAGGCGGGCCTCCACGCCGTCCAGCTCGCGTCGGCACGAGTCGCGGCTGGCAAGGACTTGGGCATACTCGGCGCCGATGTGCTCGTGGATGGCGGCCAGCCGGGCCTGCTCTCGGCGGTGCTCGGCATCGCTGGTGCGCTGCTCGGCCTGCTCTTTTCCGAGGTCGCCGACCTCTGATCGCCAACGGTCTACCGAGTTCCTCCAGCCCTCGAAAGACCGCTCCAGCGCGTCGAGGCCAGATTGGCACTGCCGCAACTCTGCTTGCATCTCGGCCAGCTCGCTGCGGGTGCGGTCGAGGCCGGCGCGGTCAGCAGGCAGCGCCAGCGTTGTCGCCTTCTGGTGGAGTGCCTCGGACTCATCGAGGTGTTGGCGCTCGGCCTCCGCTGCCCGCTGTGTGGCAGCCTCCAGGTTCCGCTCGGCCTCGTCAGACCCCTGGGACGCGTCATCCACCCGTGCCGATGCAACGACTATGCCGTCGATCTTGGGCAGGCTGGACCGCCGCTGTTTGGCCTGGCCGAGCAACGAGCTGCACTCGTTCTGCTCGGCCTCGCCGGCGGCGACCACGGCTTGGATCTGGGTAAGACGATCGGCCGCGTCCTGGCGGGCGCGGTCCAGCGCGGCGCGCCGAGCAGTTGCGCCGATGAACTCGGCCCGCTGCTTGCTGTGGCGGCCGCGAAGCGATCCCACCCGGAACGAGCCGTCGGGCGCGACCACAGTGGGGGCATCGCTCGACAAGTCGCATGAGATGGAATCCAGCAGTTCGGCGACCAAGCCCTCGTCCACGGTGCCGGCGAGCCGTTCGGGCACCGTCACCGCGAGCTTTTCGCTGAGTGGGTTGGGAACGCTGTCGGCGACGATGGCCACCAGCTCGCCGTTGTCCAATTCCATCACGGGGCCGACGCCCAATCGGGCTGAGAGCAGCCCCGAGGCTTCAAGCGCGGCCTCGAGACCAGCTTGGGCGCTTTCCCCGAGACCGGGCGCGAAGTCGATCAGGTCGGCCAGGCAGTAGTCGAAGGGCGTCTGCCATTCGGGCCGGGGCGGCTCGGGCTCGGTCCGGGCAGCGAGCTCGTCGACCAGCGCCTGCGCTTCTTCCAGCGCACTCCGCTGGCCGAGCAGCCGCTGCCCGATCGCCGCCACCGCGTCTCGCCAAAAGTCGATGAGGAGGTCGGCCTCGTCCTGCAAGCTGCCGTGTTCCGCCCTGACACGGCCAACCACCGCGTCAACAGCGGATGCGGCCATTGCCGCGGTGGCGGGTGCGGCTACCCCGATGTCGGATGCGGCCATTGCCACGGTGGCGGGTGCGGCTACCCCGATGTCGACTAGAAGCCGATGGAGTTCTGATGCCCAGCGGCGGGTTCGGATAGTCCAGTCTCGACAGCATGCGTCGAGGTGCTCACGCTTTTCCTCGAGCCGCTGTGCAGCGCTTTGCGAGACGCGGGCTGCGCTGTCGCGCGCCAATTCGGCCTGCCTCAGATTCTGCTCTGCGGCTTCAAGGCCGGCCAGAGCCGACTCGACCGTTTCGAGGTCGGCCCGTCGGCGGAGAACTGCCCCGTCGGCTGCGGCGAGCCGGCGGTTTAGCTCCTCTCCGTCAAACCCCTCGGCGGGCTCGGCGAGCTCGGGGTCCGGCTCGGCGGGCGCAGCATGAACCGGCTTGTCCAGCATGCGCTCGGCGATCACCACCAGCGCGGGTGGCCGCCGATCCACTCGGCAGCGCTCGCCCAGATCAGTCGCGTTCGCCACCCCGGCGTTGAGCTTCCCGACGTCGTCTTGGCACCGCTGTCGGGCTCGGGCCAGATCGCGGGCCGCACGCTCGACCCGCCGAGTCCGGTCGAAAACCCGATCAGCGGCTGCCTTGCACTCGGCGTCGAGGCGGCCCACAAGCTGACGCAGAGCGTCGAGGTCTTGGCCGTCGCGATAGGCCTGCGACTTTTCCAAGGCGTCGATTCGGCCGCCTAGCCGCTGGGCATCTGCCCCGAGTTGCTCGATGGCGGCATCCAGACGCTTGACCTCGGCTGCGGCGGCTTCGGCCTCATGCCGGGCCCGCTTCTCCTGCTTGGAGCTGGCACGCTGGTCGTCGAGCTGGGCTCTTGCAGCGGCCTTGTGCTCGATGAGCTCGCCTGTGCAATAGGCGCGGTAAACCGCCAGCAGCCCGTGCAGGGCATCTGTGGTCCGGGACAATTCGGCGACGTTGCCGCGATGCTCTTCTAGGTCTTCGAGCGGCTGGGCAGCCTCGGACAGGGCCTGTTCGGAGATCTGCGGCAGCGCAGAGACCAGGTATGCGGGGAGGTCGACATCGATCCGGTCGCCGACCCGGGGGCTGCGGACCACGTTGATGAGCCCGATGTGCTGGTCGATTGACGCACCGTCGAACAAGCGGCGCTCGACCTCCTTGCGGTAGCCGGAACGCCACAGGTAGCCGACCGGCTGGGGGTCGCCTCGGCCGCTCAGCATCCATGCTTTGAGCATCCCGCTCTGCTCGCCCGCAGCGTCGATGCGGCGCAGACTGGCAGTGAGTAGGAACGGGAGCAGCATGTTCATCGCCGTCGTCTTGCCCGACCCGTTCGCACCCCGCAGCAGCAGCCGTCCGCCCGCGAAATGCAGCACCTCATCCTCGTACTGGTAGACGTTGACGATGCCGGCGCGGTTCAGTCGCCACCGCGTGCGGGCTGCGTCAGCGCTCACGGGGACACCGACGGCTGTCTGGGTTCCCCGAGCCTCATGTGCTGCAAGCTACTGGGGGGCTGCGACACATTTGCAGCGGTGGCATATAGTTATCCGGTCCATTAGTAGACGATCGAGGTCTGGGCAATGACGAGGAAGACCATCGGTTTGGCGGGCACGGGCGTCATCGGCTCGGGGTGGGCGGTGCGAGCGCTGGCCCGGGGGTACGGCGTGGTGGCCTGGGATCCGGCTGACGGCGCTGAAGCGCGGCTTCGAGAGGCGATTGACCGGGCTTGGCCGTCTGCCGCCGATCTGGGGCTGTTTCCGGGGGCCGATCCCGGACGGGTGAGCTGGGCCGGCTCGCCCGAGGAAGTGGCGGCATCGGTCGACTGGGTTCAAGAGAGCGCACCGGAGCGCGAGGACCTGAAGCGCTCCCTGCTGCGCCGTTTGGACGCTGCCGCCCCGCCTCGCACGGTGATCGCCAGCAGCTCGTCTGGGCTTTTGCCCACCCGCCTGGCCGAGGGGTGCGCCCACCCCGAGCGCCTGCTGATCGGACATCCGTTCAACCCGGTGTATCTGCTGCCGCTGGTGGAGGTGGTGGCCGGCGAGGCAACCAGCCCCGATGCTGTGGCCGCCGCGCTTGAGCATTACGACGACCTGGTCATGCACCTCCTCGTGGTGCGAACAGAGGTCGAGGGCTACCTGTCGGACCGCTTGCAAGAGGCCCTGTGGCGCGAGGCGCTGCACCTGGTACACGACAGAGTTGCCACCACCGGGGAGCTGGACGACGCCGTGGTGTACGGGCCCGGCCTGCGCTGGGCGGCGATGGGCACCAACCTCACCTTCCACCTCGCCGGAGGCGACGGCGGGATCCGGCACATGCTGCGCCAATTCGGACCCGCGCTGAAGCTGCCGTGGACCCACATGGAGGCCCCCGAGCTTTCCGAGGAGCTGATCGAGGCGATGGCCTCGGGCTGCGAGGCGCAGGCCGCCGGGCGCTCAATCGCCGAACTGGAGAAGCTGCGCGACGGCTGCCTGATCTCTGTTATGCGGGCGCTGCGCCCCAGCGGGGTCGGCGCCGGGCGCCTGATGGCAGAGCGGGAAGCCCGCATCCTGGCTGCGGGCGCAACTGCTCAGCCGTGGGCGCCGGGCACGGCGCCGCCCGCCCCGCTGGAGCTGTACTCATCCGTCGTGGCGCCCGCCTGGGTGGACTACAACGGCCACATGACCGAGGCCGCCTTCCTCACGGTGTTCGGCTGGGCCTCCGACAGGCTGTTCCGCTACCTGGGGATCGACGAGGGCTACCGGGCAGGCGGCCACTCCTTCTACACCGTGGAGACCCACATCAACCATCTGGGCGAGGCCGCACTGGGCGAGCGCCTGCGGGTGACCACTCAGGTGTTGGGCAGCGACGCCAAGCGGCTCCACATCTTCCACTCCATGTACCGGGGAGACAGCGAAGAGCTGCTGTGCGCGGCCGAGCAAATGCTGTTGCATGTGGATACCGGGGCGGGGCACAGCGCCCCGGTGCTGCCCGGGCCGGCCGCGGCTGCCGCCGCAGTGGCCGCCGCCCATGCCAAGCTGCCGCTGCCGACCCTGCGCGGCCGCCGCATGGAGATCCCGACACCGGCCCCGCCGGTCCAGCCCGCCGCTGCTCCCTGAAGGCCGCACAGAGACACCGCATAGAGACAAGGAGCATCTCTTGGACTTCTCAATCGACGACTCCCAGCAGATGGCGGTGGACACCGTGCGGGCCTTTGTGGACCGCGAGCTGGTCCCCTACGAGGCTGAAGTGGAGCGCACCGGCGAGGTGCGCCCCGACTTGGTGGAGCAGATTCGACAGCGGTCGCTGAAAGCCGGGATCTACGCGGCCAACATGCCCGTCGAGTTGGGCGGCGGCGGGCTCGACGACCTAACGCTGGCGATGGCCGAGCGGGCCTTCGGCTGGACCGGCTACGCCTTGCAATACATCGTGGCCCGCCCCTCGAACATCTTGAGAGCCTGCACCGGCGAGCAGGTGGAGCAGTACCTCCTGCCCACCGTGCGGGGCGAGCGGGTGGAGTGCCTGGCCATGAGCGAGCCCGGCGCTGGCTCCGACCTTCGGGGCATGACCTGCCGGGCCGAGCGCCAAGGCGATTATTTCGTGGTCAACGGCGCCAAGCACTTCATCAGCCACGCCGATTTGGCCGACTATGTGATCTTGTTCGCGGCCACCGGCGTCGTCGAGTCCGACCGCGGGCCCCGCAAGCTGATCTCATCGCTGCTGGTGGACTTCGACACACCCGGCGTGGAGTTGGTGCCGGGCTACAGATGCGTGTCGAACCGGGGCTACCACAACTTCATTCTCAACTTCGACGACGCCCGGGTGCCCGCGGCCAACCTGCTGGGAGAGGAGCACCGGGGCTTCGACGTTGCCAACGAATGGCTGGGCAGCACCCGCCTGCAAGTGGCGGCCGTCTGCTTGGGACGAGCCGACCGGGCGCTGGCGGTGGCGCTCGACTGGGCCGCGAGCCGAGAGCAGTTCGGCCAGCGCATCGGACGCTTTCAAGGGGTGTCGTTCAAGCTGGCCGACATGCGTACCCGGCTGTTGGAGGCGGAGCTTGTGACCTACCGAGCGGCCTGGCTGTCGGCGCGGGGCGAGATGGGCGACGCCGACGCAGCCATGGCCAAGCTGTCGGCCACCGAGATGCTGCAATTCGTGTCCGACGAGGCCATCCAGATACTCGGCGGGATGGGGCTGATGGACGAGCTTCCCTTGGAGCGGATCTGGCGCGACGCCCGAGTGGACCGCATCTGGGACGGCACCAGCGAGATACAGCGCCACATGGAGCAGCAGTGTGCTACGCCTCGGGCTATGCCGAGACCGGCGAAGCCGGCGCCGCCCGCCAGCGCGAGCTGCTGGAGGCAGCCGCAGGCATGCCGCTGGTTGGGCCCAACTGCTACGGGACTCTGTCGGCGGTCACAGGCGCCGCGCTGTGGCCCGACCGTCACGGGCTGGCCCGCACTGCCAGCGGCGTCGCCATCATCAGCCAGAGCGGCAACATAGCGCTGAACCTCACCATGCAGCGGCGCGGCCTGGACATCTCCCATGTGATCTCGCTGGGCAACCAGGCCGGGGTGGGTCTGGCCGAGGTGTTCGAAGCGCTGGTCGCCGATCCCGCGGTCACCGGGGTGGGCATGTACATAGAGGCAGCAGACGATATCGCCCGGTTCGCAGCGGCTGCCGGGGAGGCCCGCAGAAGAGGCCTCCCGGTGGTGGTTCTGAAGGCAGGCGCCTCGGAGGAGGCGGAGACCATCTCGGTTTCCCACACGGGATCGCTGGTGGGCAGCGATGACGCCTATGAGGCCCTGTTCCGCAGGCTCGGCGCGACGCGGGCGCGCACGGTGGGCGGCCTGCTCGACACATTGGGGGTGCTCGGGGCTGTCGGGCCGCTGGCCGGCAACAGGCTGGTTTCTCTGAGCTGTTCGGGGGGTGAGGCTGCGCTGGTGGCAGATCGGGGGCGGGGCTACCAGGTGGCCTTCCCCGCCTTCGACCCCGATCACCGCAACCGGGTGGCCGCCGCCCTGGACGGCCGGGCGGCGGTGACGAATCCGCTCGACTACCACACGTTCATCTGGGGAGATTCCGCGCGTCTCGCCGAGTGCTTCACCGCAGTGCTGGACGGCGACGCTGGCTGTCGCGGGGCCGATGAGGGCGGCGCCGAGCCGGTCGGCGCCCGAAGGCCCTTTGACGCCGCCTTGCTGGTGCTGGATTTTCCCGCCGCCGGACTCGACAGCTCGCGTTGGTGGCCCACCCTCGATGCATTCGGCGCGGCCTGTGCGGCGAGCGGAACACCCGGTGTGCTGGTGGCTTCGATGGCGGAGAACCTGCCCGCCGAGGCCCGCCGCCGGGCGGCCGAACTGGGGCTGGCCGCCTGCTATGGCTTCGACACCGCCCTCGCTGCGATCCAGGCTGCGATCCACCTGGGTTGTCCATCCGCCGAGGCCCTGGCGGCGGACACAGCGCTGCTGCCCCCGTCTGCCCGCTCTTCGGCTTCGACGACGACGCTGTTCGAGCAGGCGGCCAAACAGCGGCTGGCCGAGGCGGGCGTCCCCGTGCCGCTCGGGCGGCTGGTGCCGGTCCGTGCTGCCGCAGCCGCCGCGGCTGAGATCGGCTGGCCGGTGGTGGTGAAGGCGACCGGCTTGGCACACAAGTCCGATGTGGGCGGGGTGGCCGCCGGGCTGCTCGGGCCCGATGAGGTGGCCGCGGCTGCGACCCGGATCGGTGCTCTCGGCGATGGGCATGTGCTGGTGGAGGCCCACATCGACGATGCTGTGGCCGAACTGATGGTGAGCGTGCGGTCGGCGCCCCCGGTGGGGATGCTGCTCACGCTGAGCGCCGGCGGGACGCTCGTGGAACTGCTCGACGACTCTGCCTGCTTGCTGCTGCCCACCGGCCCGGATGCGGTGCGGGAGGCTTTGAGGCGCCTCAGGATCTGGCCGTTGCTGGCCGGCCACCGAGGCCGCCCGGCGGCCTCGGTCGACGCCGTCGTGGAGGCGGTCGAGCGCTTGGGCTCGCTGGTGCGCGAGGATGCGGGCATAGTCGAGGTGGAGATCAACCCGCTCCTGGCGACGCCCCATCGAGCCGTTGCCGCAGATGCGCTGATCGCCGCCGCCTCCTCTCCTGCTGGGAGGCCGAGGTGACTGGCGCCGCACCTGTCCCTGCGGTGGCCGCGGTTGTGGATGGGCCGGTGTTGGAGGTCACCCTCAACCGGCCCAAGGCCAACGCCATCGACGCGGCCACCAGCCGGGAGCTGAGCGCTGTCTTCGCCCGCTTTCGCGACGACCCCGCCTTGCGGGTGGCGATCCTCACCGGGGCCGGAGACCGGTTTTTCTCTGCCGGTTGGGACCTGAACGCCGCGGCTGCTGGAGAGGAGTTCGAGTCCGACTACGGCGAAGGCGGTTTTGGCGGGTTTGGGGAGTTGCCGGGACTCCGCAAACCGGTGATCTGCGCAGTCAACGGCATGGCCGTCGGCGGCGGTTTCGAGATCGTGCTGGCGGCTGACCTGGTGGTGGCCGCTGAGGGCGCCCGCTTCTGGCTGCCCGAGGCTGCACTGGGCATGGTGGCCGATGTGGCGTCGGTGCGCCTGCCGAGGATGCTGCCGCCCGCGGTGGCCAACGAGGTGCTCTACGCCGGCCGCCGGCTCGACGCTTCAGAAGCGCTGCGCTGGGGGCTGGTGAACGCGGTAGCAGGGGGCGATCATCTGTTGGCCGAGGCCCGCGCGCTGGCCGAGCGAGTGGTGCAGGCCGCGCCGCTTTCGGTGGCCGCGGTGATCGAGATAGGCGCCCGCACCGGTCACCTCCCGCTGCCCGAAGCCTTCGGGCTTCTGCGCTCAGGCGAGCTGGCTGCTTATGAGGCAATGCTCGCATCCGAAGACTCGCAGGAAGGCCCCCGCGCCTTCACCGAGGGCCGTTGGCCCCGCTGGCAGGGCTGCTGAGGCAGCGCTCAGCAAAATGGGGACTGCTGTGGCCGAAAGATGTCCCGATTCTCACAGACCTGGCGTTTGGGCAGGTTGGGGGCCTTTGGAGCTGCACTATCTCTTTTTGGGATAGATTTATCAAAACTATTCATATAGGATATCGTGACTCAGCCTGTTCGACGGTCTAACTTTTTATATCGAGAACAGGCGAATGTCCCAGCGGTGGCTGGTCCAAGCCATTGCTGGGCGTTATGGCTGTGAAAGCAATAGACAAACTATAGAGAGCCCCTGGACTTGAACGGGAGGCGATGGGTGGAGATGGCAATGGAGCCTCGTCCTTGGTGGATGGAAAATGCAAACTGCAAGGGGAAGAGCGAGTTGTTCTTCCCGCCGGCTGGCGAACGCCCGTCGGCCCGAGAGCGGCGGGAGAACGCTGCTCGGCGGATTTGCGGCGAATGCGTCGTGATCCGGGCCTGCCGTAACTGGGCACGCGACCAGCGCGAGCTCGGCTTTTGGGGCGGCGAGTCGGAGATCGAGCGGGCCGAGGCGGGTTTTGCCCCCTCCACCCCGGTCATCGGCCTTCGGCGCCACCGTACCGAGCGGGAATCGGCCTGAGCCGACTGCGCTGAGCCGGCCGTTCGCTCGGGTTCTTCAACGGTCGCGGGCAGCGCTAGCGTTGTCGGGCGATGACTGGCGACCTCCGACTTCTCACCGTTCACGCCCACCCCGACGATGAGGCGTCCAAGGGGTCGGCGACGGTGGCCATGTATGCAGACCAGGGCGTGGTGGCGTCGCTGGTGTGCTGCACCGGGGGAGAGGAAGGCGACATATTGAACCCGGCCATGGACCGCCCCGAGGTGCGACGCAACCTTGAGCGAGTCCGCCGGGAGGAGCTGGCAGAGGCCGCTGACGTGCTCGGGTACCGCCGGGTCCACTGGCTGGGCTATCGGGACTCCGGCATGGCCGATAGCGGGGCCAACGCCGATGCCCGCTGTTTCGCCCAAGCTCCCCTGGAGGATGCGGTGGGCCGTCTGGTGTCCATAATCCGAGCCGAGCGACCCCATGTGGTGGTCACCTACGGAGACGATCAGCAGAGCTATGGGCATCCCGATCATCTGCGGGTGGCTGAGATCAGCGGTCCTGCGTTTGATGCTGCCGGCGACGCCGATGCCTTTTCGGACGCCGGCGAGCCGTGGCAGCCGCTGAAGATGTACTACGTGACGTGGTCCAGCAATCGGGTCAGCGCCCTTCATGCCAAATTCGCCGAGCTGGGCTTGGAGTCGCCCTACGACGAGCGGTGGCTGAGCCGACCGTCCAACGACGATGCCATCACCACTCGCATCGGATGCGCCGAATACTTCGATCGCCGGTCCAAGGCCTTGCGAGCGCATCGAACCCAGGTAGACCCCGACTCCAAGTTCTGGTTCGGCCTGTCAGACCACCACATGGCCGAGGCCTATCCCTGGGAGGAGTACACGCTGGCCCGCAGCCTGGTCAACACCGACCTGCCCGAGTCCGACCTGTTCGCAGGGGTCGGCTAGCCCGGTGGAGCGGGCGCCCTATCTCAGCGAGGACTGGTTCAGGCTGAACCTCCAAGCTGCCTCGGGCTGGCCCGAGCGCCCAGGGGTGGACTGCGTCGCCGACTTCGAGGTGACCGGGGCCCCGGGGGGCAAGACCCGCTATCACTTGGTTGTCCACAACGGCCGCATGGTGGAGATCGCGCCGGGCAAGGCGGACAACGCCGACGTGGGCATCGTGTACAAGTACGCCGACGCCTGTGCGGAGGTTGCCGGCGGCCAGCATCCCGATCTGGCCTACATGTCGGGCAGGATGAGGCTCGAGGGGGAGTACGCCCGCTGGGTGTTCGGCCTGCGACCGCTGCTGGATTCCACCGAATATGCTGCCTACCGGTCTGA
>JAPYOG010000301.1 GCA_028278785.1 Candidatus Poriferisocius anaerobius
ACTGTAATCTGCCTGATTGAGGTCATGAAGACGTTCCACGAGCTCAAAGCGGGCACCTCGGGGACCATTGCCAGCATCGAAGCCAACCACGAGGAGATGGTCGACGCAGGGCAAGTCATAGCCACTCTCGTGCCCGACAACAGCAGGAGCTGAGCGTGGAGAAGCTGCTCGTCGCAGAGGCGCCCGCCCCGAGCCTCCCGCCAGATGCGCGATCCAGGCTCACCGCCGCCGCTGTGGGAAAGTCATGACCGGCTGCTGCGACACCGGTTTTGCCGAGCGATGGCTCGGCACCCGAGAGAGGGGATCAGACCAATGAGCGAAGGCTCGAAGGCCAGATACAGCTTTGGGGGCGATGACCACCTCTTCGTCGAGCTAGACAAAGAGATGAGCCTGACCGCCAACTTCAAGGCGATGGCGATAACCACCGTCCTCGAACAAGCCAAGATCCCCGGGCTCATCGATATCTGCCCTGCGAATGCCTCATACCAGGTGCGGTTCGATCCCCTGGAGGTCCCGCCCACCGACCTCCTGGTGGAATTGCAGCGGATCGAGGGCGAAGTAGGCGACGCCACCGGCTTCGACCTCGACACCACCATTGTCGAAGTGCCGGTCCTCTACAATGACCCATGGACAAACGAGACGCTCCTGCGCTTTCGCTCCCACCACCAGGATCCCGATGCCACCGATCTGGAGTATGCCGCACGGATAAACGGGTTCGACTCCGTCGATTCGTTCATCGAAGCCCATTCAGGGGCGCCGTGGTTCACCTCGATGGTCGGTTTCGTCGCCGGGCTTCCGTTTCTGTTCCAGATGGTCCCGCGCGACAAACAGCTTCAGGTCCCGAAGTACCTGAGGCCGCGAACTGACACACCCAAGCAGACCATCGGCTACGGCGGCTGCTTCACGGCGATCTACAGCGTGCGGGGCGCCGGCGGATACCAGATGTTCGGCATCACCCCCGGGCCGATCTACGACCCGACGCAGCAGCATCCCGACTTCGAGGAGTTCATGGTCTTCTTCAAGCCGGGCACCATCGCCAAGTTCGAGCCGATCGACCGGGCCCTGTACGACGCTTACAGCGCCCAAGTCGAGGCCAAGGAGTTCAGGTTCAAGCAGCGGCCCGTCAAGTTCTCCCTCGGCGAATTCCAAGCCGATCCGGACGCATACAACGCGGCGCTGTTGGAGGTCCTCCATGGGAGTTAGAGTCGTCAAACCCGGGATGGCCACAACCGTCCAAGACTTGGGGCGGCCAGGCTACTACCGCGTCGGGATCCCCCCCTCGGGCGCCCTGGACCAGTACTCGTCGCTGGCAGCGAACCTGCTGGTGGGCAACGACGACGCAGCAGCCGTCCTGGAATGCACCTATTTGGGGCCCCAGATCCACTTCGAAGCCCCAGCCGTCGCAGCCGTCACCGGGGCCGACCTCCCGCCGCTGCTCAACGGCCAAGCCCGGCCAACCTGGGAGAGCTTTGCCGTCGCCGAAGGCGACGTCTTGTCATTCGACTACCTGGAAGGAGGCGCCAGGGCCTATATCGCTGTGAGCGGCGGATTCGAAGTGCCCCGAGTTCTGGGCAGCAGGTCCACCTACACGCTGGGCCAGATGGGAGGCGTGGAGGGGCGCGTCCTCGCCGAGGGCGACTGGATCGATGTCGGCGACACTGCTGGAGCAACCCCGGGCAGGGTCGTTCCCGAGTCCTTGAGAACAGCACATCCAAAGCACCGCGAGATACGGGTCATGATGGGCTTGTTCGACCACAGGCTCACCCGGTCGGGACGCCGCACCTTCCTCGGGACGGAGTGGCGCTTGACGCCAGTCGCCGACCGGACCGGCTTCAGGTACCAGGGAGCGGAGCTGGAATTCGAGGAGCGCGACCCGCCGTTCGGAGCGGGCAGCGACCCCTCCAATATCGTGGACGCCCCGTATCCAATCGGGTCGATACAAGTCCCCGGGGGAATCGAGCCGATCGTGCTGCACCGCGACGCCGTCTCAGGAGGCGGCTATGTCATGGTGGCAACCGTTATCGGCGCCGACATGGATCTCGTGGGGCAGTCGGCGCCGAACAACACCATACGATTCGCCGAAGTCGATCTAGAGACCGCGCTCGAGGCACGGCGCGATCGCTCAAGGCGCATAGAACAGCTCCGGACGGCGGTAGCCTCGTGACCGCTGTGACAACCGCAACGACAAGCACAACCCCCAATGCCCGCGAGATGCTGCGAGCGGCTGAGAACGCGTTGATCGACGAGCGCCGACAGCTCGACGCCGCCGAGCTGTCGGCCCTGTCGAGCCTGCCGGATGAGCAGCTCCCGGCACTCTGCGCCCTTGCCCACCAGGTGCGCTTGGACCGCTGCGGGCCCGTCGTCGAAGTCGAGGGCATCCTCTCGGCAAAGACCGGGGGCTGTCCCGAGGACTGCCATTTCTGCTCCCAGTCCTCCCAATTCGAGGAGTCGATGCCCGCCACGCCGTTTCTCGACACCGCCGAGGTCGTCGCAGCAGCAAGGGAGACCGCAGAAACCGGAGCGACTGAGTTCTGCATCGTCCTGGCGATCCGCGGCCCTGACGAGCGCACCATGGATCGGATCCTCGGGCTCGTTCCCGTCATCGAGTCCGAGACAGGGCTGAACGTAGCGGTCAGCGCGGGGATCTTGTCCGAGGACCAAGCGGAGCGCCTCGCCGCCGGAGGCGTCCACCGCTACAACCACAACCTCGAGACCGCCGAGTCTTTCTTCTCCAACATCGTGACCACCCACACATGGGCCGAGCGGTACGACACCTGCGAGATGGTCAAGCGCAGCGGCATGGAGCTCTGCTGCGGCGCCCTGCTCGGCATGGGGGAGACCGCGGCCCAGCGGATCGAGCTGCTCTCGCAACTCCAATCTCTGGCCCCGACCGAGGTTCCGCTCAATTTCTTGAATCCGCGCCCCGGGACGCCCCTCCGAATCCGCAAGCCGATGAAGCCGCTTGAAGCGCTGAGGTGGATAGCGCTGTTCAGGCTGGCGCTGCCCGATGTGATCCTACGCTACGCCGGTGGCCGGGAGATCACGCTCGGCGAGCTTCAGGCGATGGGCATGACCGCAGGCGTGAACGCTCTGATCGTCGGCAACTACCTCACCACCCTCGGCCGCAGCCCCGAAGAAGACCTCCGCATGCTCGAAAACCTGAAGATGCCGGTCGGGGCGCTAACCGGTGTCCTCTAGCCCCGAGGCCACCAGCGCGAGCCGACAAGGCACAGCGGCTCGCACAGGGATCTTGTGCATTGGGTGCGGAACCGCGGAGTGCGGCGGCTGCGGCACCGCCTACGACGCTCCCCGGCACTGTCCCCGCTGCGGACGCATGCTGCGGACAACAGTGCATCCGGCCGGCTGGGCGGCTGCATGCCGCCGCTGCGATCTTGAGATCCGATCGCCGTGAGCATCGCTTCCTGGGTCGAACGAGATGAGCGCGTGGTGTGGCACGGGTTCACCCAGATGTCCTGCTACAACGCATCGACACCCGTCATCGTCGAGAAAGGAGATGGCAACTATCTCGTCGATGTGGAAGGCAAACGCTACCTGGACGCCATCTCGTCGCTCTGGGTCATGACTGTCGGGCACAACGATCCCGACCTGAACCAAGCAGCGGCAGAGCAGATGCAAAAGATCAGCCACTCCACACTGCTCGGGAACGGAAACGTCGCGCCTATAGAGCTGGCCGAGGCGCTCGCACCACGAGTTCCCGTGCCCGACCCGCACTTCCTGTTTGCATCCGACGGGGCCGCCGCGGTAGAGCAGGCGATCAAAATCGCGTTCCAGTACTGGCACAACCGAGGTGTCACCACGCGGGACACGTACCTCGCCCTCGGCGAGGCATACCACGGCGACACCGTCGGATCGCTGTCTGTGGGTGCCGGCGGCTTCGGAACATCGATGTTCGACCCGCTGCGCTTCCCGGTCATGCGCACCCCCGGCTACAACACCGACAACTGGGCCGAGCTGGCGACCAAGGCGCTGGAGGAGAACCACAACCGCCTCGCAGCCGTCGTCCTGGAACCGCTCGTCCAGGGAGCGGCTGGGATTCTCGTCTGCGACCCCCTTGACGTCTCGCAAGTCGCCGCCGCCGCCCAAGAACTCGACATTCCCGTCATCTGCGACGAGGTCGCCACCGGATTCGGTCGCACAGGCACGCTGTTCGCGTCACAGCAGTGCGGAATCGCCCCCGACATCATGTGCCTCGGCAAGGGCATAACGGGAGGCTACGCGCCCCTGTCGGCAACAGCAGCCGCTCCCCACGTCTATGAGACCTTCCTCGGGCCAGACCTCGGCGAGCGCACCTTCTACCACGGCCACTCCTACAGCGGAAACGCTCTGGCCTGCGCGATCGCCAGCCGCCACCTGCAAATCCTGGACGAGCGGCGCATCCTGGACAACGTCCAAACCGCCGCCGCCGCCCTCGCCGCCGCCCTCGCGCCGGTCGAGGCGCATCATGGCGTCAAGGCTGTCCGCCGCCGCGGCCTGATGGCCGGCGTCGAGCTGGACCCGCCGCCGGGAGCGGAGCTGTGGGGCAGGATGGTCTGCGCCAACGCCGTGGAGCGCGGGGTGCTGCTCCGAGCGATCGGCGACGTCGTCATCATCGTTGCCCCGCTGTCGGTCACCCCCGGCGAGGTGGAGATGATCGGCCATACCCTTGCTTGCGCTATCGACGCAGTCGCAGGCCGATGAGCTGGGACGAGGCAGTCGCCCGGATCGTGGCGACCACCAGCGATGCCGGCCGATACCGGGCGCCCCGCGACTTGGCCAGCGGCACGCCGCACACCAAAATCGCTGCCACCGGCAGGGATGTGATCAATTTCGCCTCCAACGACTACCTGGGGCTCAGCCAGCATCCGGCTCTCCGGCGAGCTGCAATCGCGGCAATCGCATGCAACGGCACCGGCTCGGGCTCAGCACGGCTCATCGCCGGATCGCGGCCGACCCACTCGCAGCTCGAGCGGCGACTGGCACAATGGCGGTGCGCCGATGCGGCCATTCTGTTCAGCACCGGCTACACCGCCAACCTCGGAGCGATATCCACGTTCGGCCGCCACGCCTCAGCGGTGCTCTCCGACGAGCTCAACCACGCCTCGATCATCGACGGATGCCGGCTCTCGCAGAGCCCTACCACCGTCTACCGGCACTGCGATATCACCGGCTTGGACTCCCAACTCGCCGCTGTCGGCCCCCAGGCCCTCGTGGTCTCCGACACCGTCTTCTCCATGGACGGCGACATCGCCCCGATACACGATCTGGCGGCCGTGTGCGCCCGCCACCAGGCCCTGCTCATCCTCGACGACGCCCACATGGTGTTCGGCGAACACCTCACGGGCGAACTCGACTGCCCCGCTCTTCGCGTCGGGACGCTCTCCAAGGCCGCCGGGGGCATAGGCGGCTACGTCTGCGGCCCAGCGGCCTACATCGAGGTCTTGGTCAACCAGGCGAGGCCCTACATTTTCACCACCGCGGGAACGCCGGCGGCGACCGCGGCGGCCATCGCAGCAATAGACATCCTCGAGGGGAGCGAAGGCAGCCAGCTCAAAGCGACTCTGAGGTCGAACATCGATCAAGTGCGGCCCGGTCACCCCAGCCCGATCATCCCGATCATCCTCGGCGATGAGGACCGGGCCGTTGCGGTCTCATCCGAGCTTCAGAAAATGGGAATCCTCGTCCCCGCAATACGCCCCCCCACAGTCGCGCCCGGCACCTCGCGCCTGCGGCTCACAGTGTCCGCAGCCCATAGCCCTGCTGACATGAGCCAGCTCCTGTCAGCGCTCGATGCAGCAGGCGTCGATGCGACCTGAACGCCTCATTGTGATCACCGGCACATCCACCGAGATCGGAAAGACGTGGGTCGGCGCTAGCCTCGCCGTCGAATTGCGACGGCGAGGCACCACGGTGGCGGCTCGAAAGCCGGTCCAGTCCTATGATCCCGACGAGCTCGCAAGCACCGACGCCGAAATCTTGGCCCGAGCCACAGGCGAAAGCCCTGAAGCGGTCTGCCGCCCGAGCCACAGCCTTCCGCTTCCCCTCGCCCCGCCGATGGCAGCAGCCGAGCTGCGCCGGCCCTCCCCGACATTCAAAGCGATCCTTGCTTCCTGCGCCTTTGAGCGACAGGTCGAAATAGGGCTCGTCGAGGGCGTCGGGGGGCTTCTCTCGCCAATCGCCGAGAACAGCGACAACCTCGACCTCATCGAGGCTCTCAACCCGAGCTGCACGATCGTCGTGACCGACGCCAGGCTCGGAGTCATCCACAACGTGAGGGCCACCAGCGCTGCGCTGGGATCCAGATCCCACATCATCTTCCTCAACCAGTTCGACGGCGCCAGTCGACTGCACCGGCTCAACAGGGCCTGGCTGCGAGGTCAAGGCTTTGAAGTCACAACTGCAATCGCCGAACTCGCCGACGCCCTGTATGGAGCGCCGGACGGGATTTGAACCCGTGAATCATGGCTTTGCAGGCCACTCCCTTAGTCCGCTCGGGCACCGGCGCGGGTGTGGCCGCCGGAGCGGCCAGCCCTGACAGTGTATGGGATCGGGCTGGCATCACCACACGGGGGTTTAGGGTTTCCCCGTGGCTTGAGCTCAGCCTGATGCAGCGTCAGGAGATGCCAACGGCCAGGATCGCGCCCCAGGTCGGCATAGCCAACCCCAACATGGTGAACACCATAGTGCGGGTCTGCTTGGCGAGCTGAAGCGCAATTGAGGCTTCGAATGCCTTGTTCTCGGCCCGCAGCATTTTGAACTCGGCGTGCATCTCGCTGCGAAGGCGCTGTTCGCTCGCCTCGATCGCATCTCTGTTGGCCTCAATCGCGG
>JAPYOG010000302.1 GCA_028278785.1 Candidatus Poriferisocius anaerobius
GATGGGGATGGCTTCGATGCGGTCGTCTAGAGTGAATCGGGCGGGGCCGGTGTGGAGGATTGCCCCTGCCTTGAATCGGTCGTCCAGCCTGTCGCGCAGCCAAATCAGGTGGCGGGCATGGTGTCGGCTGGGTGCGCTGTGGGCCTTGATCTCGATGCCGACAATTCCCCGGGCGCCGAGATCGGCGATGAGGTCCACTTCGTGTCGCCCATCGCGGTCTCGCAGGTGATAGAGCTGGGGTCGAATCGGGTCCACCACCGCTTCGGCGCGTATCTGGTTGGACACAAATGTGTCGATCAAGCGGCCGAGCAGGTCGCCGTCACTCATCACCAGATCTAGGTCAGCTCGAACCGCCGCACCCCACAGCCCAGTGTCGGCGACATATCGCTTCGGAGACCGAGCCAGTCGCTTGAGGCGGTTGCTGCTCCACGCCGGAACCTCCGCGATGACTCCGATGTCGGCCAGCAACTTGGTGTGGGAGTGCGCCGTGCGCCTGTCGAGCCCGACAGCCTGGTAGAGCGTGTTGTCGTTCACGATGCCCGCCGAGTTCAGGGCATACGCTTGAAAGAACTCGGCCATCTTGACTCGGGTCTCTCCGTTGCGGCTGTCGGGCAAATCGTGGGCGAGCATCTGTTCGATGTAGCTGCGCAGCCAGTCGTCTCGGATGCTGCCGGACAGTTCGATCGCCGGCTCGGGAAAGCCTCCTCCCAGCGCGATCTCGGCGTAGTCGCGCAGGTCGGGAGGTTCGCTTGGCAAGTTGGGCGACTCGCCGTTGATCAGTCCGCTCACGAAATGGCGGGCAGGTTGGGAGAGTTGCTCGCGAACTGTTAGCGGATGCATGTTCATCCTGATGAGTCGGCCGGTGCCTGGCCAAAGCGCTGGATCGGCCTCGGATCGAACTGAGCCCGTCAGAATGAACCTCCCTGGTCGGCGCTCGGTGTCCACAGCCCGCTTTACAGCTCCGAGCACGCCTGGGCACTCCTGCCACTCGTCGAGCAGTACCGGCTCAGGTCGGCCCCGAAGGGCAGCGTCAGGGTCGGCTTCGAACGCAAGGGCCTCGGGCGCGTTGTCCAAACGAACCACGCTCGCGGCATGCCGCAACGCGGTAGTGGTCTTACCCGAGGCCCGCGCGCCGGTGATCATGACAGCGGGAGCAGCCGCTAGCACTTCGGTGAGCCAAGGATCCACCAGGCGATCCAAATATCGCTCCACGGTGTCAGCGTAGCCTGTTGCAGAGGCTGCAATGTTGATTATGCGCATAGTCCGATGTCGAAATAGCGCATCCAATGATGCCGATTCGGCGCAACGGCCACGCTGAACCCGAACTCGCCTCGTGTCCTTTGATGGATGCGCGGCGGCAAGAACAGGGGTCTGATTGACCGTCTGGCAACGGCTACCGGGTACGATGTCGGGGCGTATGGGACAGCCGGTGACCGTTGTGGAGAGGGCGACGAGCCGCCCGGGGGTGATCCGCTATGAGATCAACCGGAGCATCACCGGCACCGGCCATGAGCACTATTCGGTCGGACGGGAGGTGGCCGGGGAGCGGCCGGTGGACGAATTGGCCCGCCGCCTGTTCGACCGGGGCGGCATCGACGCCATCCATGTGAACAGCAACATCATCACCGTCGATCTGGCCAAGGGCGGCACCCGGGACGGCATAGACGACCTGATCGCCAACCTGTTCATCTACTACGGCCCCGGCGTGGAGGTTCCCACCGTCCCTGAAGGGGACTGACGGGCGGCGGAGGCGATGACCTCTCGTCGTGAGGCCGTCGAGCGCTGGTTCATACGCCGGGGCGTTCCCCATGTGATCCACGAGTACCGGGCTGCCACCGACGTGTTCACCCGGGCGGCGCCGTTTTTGGCGCTGGTGTTCCTGATCGAGATATTCGCCTCCTTCGGCGACCGGTTCGACGGCTGGGCCCAATTCTGGGTGTTCTGGGCCGGCGCGGCCATTGCCCTGGGCGCCGTGGCTGCTGTCAACCGGCTCAGGGGGCGACGGCTGTTTCAGCTTCCCGACCGGGTGGGCGCCATCGAGCTGGCGGTGTTCGTGATGATTCCCCCGGTGCTGCCGGCCCTGTTCTCCGACGACCGGTTGTCCGACACCGCCGGCCTGGCGGTGGTCAACATCGCCCTCCTCGTCGGGGCCTATGTGGTGGTGAGCTTCGGCTTGCTCCCGATGCTGGTCTGGGCCGGGGCCTATTCGGCCAATCAGATCGCCCTGATCGGCCGGCTGGTGGGACGGATTCTGCCGCTGCTGCTGCTGTTCAGCGCCTTCTTGTTCCTGAACGCCGAAGTGTGGCAGGTGGCCCAAGATTTCACCTGGCCCTACTACGCCATCGTGCTGGGGGTGCTCGGCCTGGTTGCCCTCGGCGCAGTGGCAGTGCGGGTGCCGTCTGAGCTTGTGGGTTTAGCCCGGTTCGACACTTGGGATCAGGTATGCCATCTCATCAATGGGTGCGACTCGCCGCTGGCCCCGGCTGTGCCGCCCGCGGACTTCTCGGTATCCGCGGTTCCGCGACTCGACCGCATGGATCGTGTGAACCTCGGATTGCTGATGTTCGTCGCCCAGGCAGTGCGGGTGGTGCTGGTCGGGACGGTGATCGGGTGCTTCTATGTGGCCTTCGGCCTGCTGACCGTGCGGGAGGCCACCATCGCATCATGGGCGGCGTCAGACGCGCTGGACCCTCTCGCCCGCTTCGGGCTGTTCGGCAGCGAGCTCGTGCTCACCTGGGAGCTGCTGGCGGTGTCGGGCTTCATCGCCACCCTGTCGGCCCTTCAGTTCGCAGTGTCAACCATCACCGACAAGGCCTATCGGGAGCACTTCTACGACGACATGGCCCACGAGGCCCGCGAGGTGCTGGCCACAAGAGCGCTCTACTTGGCCGAGCTCAGCAGGAATGAGGCCAAGAGGAATCCGCCGACCTGATTTGATGCGGTGTTGAAGGATGAGGGTTGCCATAGTGGAGTCCGATGGCTGAGCCAGAGCAGTTGGTGGTCGAGGCCGAACGGCAGGCGGGGGCCGCGGCCACCCTCGATGAACTGAGCGCGGTGCGAACCGCAATGACCGGCAAGCGCTCCCCGCTGGTGGCGGCTCGCAAGGCCTTGGGCGCTCTTGAGCCCGACGCCCGCAAGCAGGCCGGGCAGGCGTTGAACGCGGCCAAGGCGGCCATCGACGGCATCCTGAGCACCCGCGAGGCGGAATTGTCGGCCGCGGCCCGGGCCGAGCGGCTGGCCGCTGAGCGGCTCGACCTCACCGAGGTCACCGAGCAGCCCGCCAGCGGGCATCTCCACGTCATCACCCAGACTTGGCAGGAGCTGGAGGACGTGTTCGCAGGCATGGGCTACCGGGTGGCCGAGGGCCCCGAGATCGAGAGCGAGTGGTACAACTTCGGCGCCCTCAACTTCCCCCTCGGGCATCCGGCCCGGGACATGTACGACACCCTGTATGTGGACTACGGCGAGCCGGGCAGCACGCTGCTGCGCACCCACACCTCCCCGGTGCAGGCCCGGGTGATGGAGAACCAGGCGCCCCCCGTCTATGTGGTGGCCCCCGGACGGTGCTTCCGCCAGGACACCGCCGATGCCACCCACATGCCGGTGTTCCACCAGATCGAGGGGCTGGTGGTGGACCGCGACACCAGCCTGGGCGACTTGGCCGGGACCATCGAGGCGTTCACCGCCGCCTACTTCGGCCCCGGCTTCACCTCTCGGCTGCGCCCCTCCTACTTCCCGTTCACCGAGCCCTCCGCCGAGTTCGACATCCAGCGCCCCGACGGCACCTGGCTGGAGCTGGGGGGCTGCGGCATGGTCCACCCAAACGTGCTCGAGGCCTGCGGGATCGACCCCGAGCGCTGGCAGGGGTTCGCCTTCGGCTTCGGCATCGACCGCCTGGCCCTCATCCGCTTCGGCATCGACGACCTGCGCGAGCTGTGGACAAACGATTTGCGCTTCCTGAGGCAGTTCTAGTGCGGACCAACGATATGCACTTCCTCGGGCAGCTCTGATGGCCCGCGCTCCGATGTTCGAGGCGCCAGTTCTGATGCTCTGGCGAACCCGAGCCCATGAGGCGCCAGCGCGATGAAGGTGCTGCTGAGCTGGCTGCGCGAGTTCGCCCCCGACATCGACGGCGATCCCGAGCACCTGGCCGAAGACCTGTCCGACCTGGGCCTGGCGGTGGAGGAGCTCTCCCACATCGGGCAAGGCCTGGACGGCATCGTGGTGGCCGAGGTGCTGGCCACCCGGCCTCATCCCGATGCCGACCGCATTCACCTGGTGGATGTGGACGCGGGCGGCGGGGAGGCCATCCAAGTGTGCTGTGGGGCCTTCAACATGGCGGTGGGCGACCTGGTGCCGCTGGCCACCGTGGGTACCACTATGCCCGGCGGCATGGAGATCGCCCGCCGCAAGATGCGGGGCCAGTGGAGCAGCGGAATGCTGTGCTCGGGGGCCGAGATCGGCATGGGCGAAGACCATCAGGGGATCTTGATCCTGGACCAGGGGCTCTCGGTGGGCGCACCCCTCACCGAGGCGCTGGGCATCTGTCCCGACGTGCTGTTCGACCTGGAGGTCAACCCCAACCGGCCCGACGCCATGTCGGTGATGGGGGTGGCCCGCGACCTGGCCGCCCGCCTCGGCGTGCCCTTCGCGGTGACCGCCCCCCAGGTTGAAGAGACCGGCCAACCGGCAGCCGAGCGGGCCGCGGTGAGCATCGCCGCCCCCGACTTCTGTCGGCGCTTCGGCATCCGGGTTCTCGACAATTTGCCCTCAGGAGCGTCGCCCCGATGGATGGCCAACCGGCTTTTGGCCGTGGGGCAGCGGCCCATCAACGCGGTGGTCGACCTGTCCAACTACGTGATGTTCGAGCTGGGCCAGCCCAACCACACCTACGACCTCGACCTGGTCCCCGGCGGGGAACTGGGGGTGCGCATGGCCCGACCGGGGGAGCAGTTGATCACTTTGGACGGCACGGCCCGAACTCTCAGCACCTACGACGGCGTGATCGTCAACCGCGACGACGAGGCCATCGGGCTGGCCGGAGTCATGGGCGGGGCCTCCACCGAGATCTCCGCCGACACCCGCTCGGTGTTGCTGGAGGCCGCGTGGTGGGATCCCATGACCATCGCCCGTACCGCCCGCCGCTTGGGCCTGCGCAGCGAGGCCTCCGCTCGATTCGAGCGGGGGGCCGACCCCGAGATCATCCCCATGGCCCTGGACCGCTTCGCGGAGTTGGCCGCCGCGCTGGGGGCCACCACCGCTCCCGGCAGGATCGACGCCACCGGCAACCGACCTGAGCCGATCACCGTCCGAGTCAGATCCCAGCGGGTCAATTCCATTCTGGGAACCGACCTGGGCACCGACGAGATGACCGGCCTGTTGGCACCCATCGGATTCGCCTGCGAAACCGGCGGCGACGGCCAGGACTTCAACGTCTCGATCCCCTCGTGGCGGCTCGACTCGGCCACCGAGATCGATGTGATCGAGGAAGTGGGCCGGCTCCACGGCTATTCCAACATCAAGCGCACCGTGCCGGTGACCGAACAGGCCGGCGCGCTCACCCCCCATCAGCAAGACCGCCGCCGCATCCGGGCGTTGCTCACAGGCATGGGCATTTCCGAGGCCATGCCCCTTCCCTTTTTGGCCCCGGGCGATCTGGCCCGAGCCGGCTTGGGCGACGACGGCATCACGGTGACCAACCCGCTGGTGGCCGAGGAGTCGATCATGCGAACCTCGCTGCGCCCTGGGCTGTTGAAGGCCGTGGCCTACAACGCGGCCCGGCGCACCACGGGGGTGTCGCTCTTCGAGATCGGTCGGATAAATCCCGGTGGGGGAGGGGACCTCCCCGACGAACGCGAACATCTGGCCGTGATCCTGGCCGGCCAGGAGTCCACCGCGGCCACGACGCTGTGGCGCCGGCTGGCCCGCCATCTGGCCGTCACCAACCCCGGAGTGGTCAACGGCTCGGTGGACGGCCTCCATCCGGGACGCTCCGGCCAAGTCCTGGCCGACGGCCAGCCGGTCGGTGCATTGGGCGAGATCGATCCCCAGGTGCTGGATGCCTATGAGATCGACGAGCGGGTGGCCTGGCTGGAAGTCGACCTCGGCGCCCTATTGGCAGCCGATCGGGGACTGGCGCCGTATCGAGCCCCCAGCCGCTATCCCTCCAGCGACATCGACCTGGCCTTCACCGTTCCCGACGAGGTTGCGGCCGACGAGGTTGCTGCCACCATCGCCCAAGCCGGAGGCGAGCTATTGGCCTCCGTGGCCCTGTTCGACGTGTTCCGCTCCGAGCAGCTCGGCGAGGGCCGCCGCAGCCTGGCCTATGCCCTCCGCTTTGAAGCCTCCGACCGCACCCTCAACGACGCCGAAGTCGCCCAAGCCCGCCAATCCTGCATAGACGCCGTCACCACCACCCACAATGCCACCCTCCGCTCAAACTAGACCTTGGCGGTGCGTTGCTTGCCTCGAATGGGGATCTCGGCTGAGTCGATGTGGATGGAGAGCACGCGGACGCCGGGGACAGACTGGACGTCCGCCTTTGTTGGCGCTCTTCATAAGCCTACTTCGCCTGGTCTTCTGGCACGCGAGGCGATCCCGCAATCCCAATGGTGCAGTGGGGGTTACGTTTGACAATGGCGGGTTGGGACCACCGCTCTGAGAACCCAGTCAACCAACTTGCATGAATATTCAACATGATGAATAATATGTGGCATGGGACAGAAGATTCCTGTTGGGATCATCGGGGCGTCGGGGTATGTGGGCGCGGAGTTGATGCGGCTGCTGGGCGGGCATCCGGGCTTCGACGTGGGGTTTGTGACCGGCGATACCCAGGCGGGCCAGCCGGTTGCCGCTCTCTATCCCCACCTGGCCGCGATCTGTGCCGACCAGGAGTTAGTGAAGTACGACTCCCGCTTGCTGGACGACGTGGCGTTGGCGTTCTTGGCGCTGCCCCACGGGCAGTCCATGTCCCTGGCCGGCGATGTCTTGGATCGCGGCAAGGTTGCCATCGATCTGGCGGCGGACTTCCGGCTGAAGGACGCCGGGCAGTATCAGCAGTGGTATGGGGAACCGCATCAAGCGCCCGAACTTCTTGGAGAGTTCGCCTACGGCCTGCCCGAGCTGTTCAGGGATGGGTTGGCGGGCGCAACCGCAATGGCCGTTCCCGGCTGCTATCCCACCGCCGCGGCGCTGGCCATTGCTCCGCTGGTCCGCACCGGCCTCATCCAATCCGAAGGCGTCATCGTGGACGCGGCCAGCGGGGTCTCAGGGGCGGGGAGGCCTCCCAAGCCCCACACCGCATTCTGTGCCGTTGACGAGGACTTCACCGCCTACGGACTGCTCGACCACCGCCACACCCCTGAGATCGAGCAGGCCGCCGGCGCGTCGGTGCTGTTCACCCCCCACCTCGCCCCCATGAACCGGGGCATCCTGGCCACCTGCTACGCCAAGCCCGCAGCAGAGACTTCCACCGACGCGCTGCTTGAAGCGCTGGCCGAGTTCTATGCCGACGAGCCATTCATCGTGGTGTCCGATCGCTCTCCGTCCACCAAGGCCACGCTGGGCGCCAACGCCGCCCATCTGACCGCCCGCTACGACGCCCGCACCAACACGGTGGTGGCCCTCTGCGCCATCGACAACCTGGTGAAGGGGGCGGCCGGCCAGGCTGTCCAGTGCGCCAACCTCATCAGCGGGCTGGATGAGGCCACCGGGCTGACCGCAGCGGGGGTGTATCCGTGAGCAACCTGATTTCTGGGCTGGATGAGGCCACCGGGCTGACCGCAGCGGGGGTGTATCCGTGAGCGTGACCGAAGTCCCAGGGTTCATCGCCGCAGGGGTGGCATGCGGCATCAAGCCCAGCGGCAAGCCCGACCTCGCCGTTGTGTCCACCGCCGACGGCGCAGCGGTCAGCGCAGCCGGTGTGTTCACCTCCAACAAGATGACCGCCGCCCCGGTGCTGGTGTGCCAGGAGCACCTGGCCGCCACGGGCGGGAATGCCGCCGCAGTGGTGCTCAACAGCGGCAACGCCAACGCCGCCACCGGGGCGCAGGGCATGGCCGACGCCCGCCAGATGTGCCGGCAGACCGCCGCCGCTCTCGGGGTGGCGCCCGAGGAGGTGCTGGTGTGCTCCACCGGGCTGATCGGCTACGCCCTGCCCATGGACGCGGTGTCATCGGGAATCACGGCCGCGGCCCAAGCCCTCACCCCCCAGGGCGGCCCTCAGGCAGCCGAGGCCATCATGACCACCGACACCGTCCCCAAGCAGGTGGTTGTCGCCGGCGACGGCTTCACCGTCGGGGGCATCGCCAAGGGAGCGGCCATGCTGGAGCCCAACATGGCCACCATGCTGGCCGTGCTGGTCACCGACGCAGCCGTCGATCCCGGCGCCCTCACCGAGGTCCTCAGGGCCGGAGTGTCCGGCACGTTCAACACCCTCACCGTGGACGGCGCCGAGTCCACCAACGACACCGTGCTGATCCTGGCCAGCGGCAAGGCCGGCCCCGCCGATCCCGGCGCCCTCATCAAAGCCATCGCCGCGGCCTGCGAGAGCCTGGCCCTCCAGATGGCCGACGACGCCGAGGGCGCCACCAAGACGGTGTTCCTGCGGGTCACCGGCGCGGCCTCTGATACGGAGGCGGCCAAGGCGGCCCGGGACACCGCCAACTGCCAACTGGTGAAGTGCTCCTGGTACGGCCAAGACCCCTATTGGGGCCGCATCGCCTCGGAGATGGGCGCAGCCGGGGTGGCGTTCGACCATACCAAGCTGACCATCGCCTACGGCCCCCATGTGGTGTACCAGCACGGCGAACCGGCTCATCCCCCCGAGCTGGCCGAGTACATGACCGGGCGGCGCCTCGACCTCCATGTGGACCTGGGCATGGGCGGCGGCTCGGCCCGGATCATCACCACCGACCTCACCCACGCCTACATCGACGAGAACATGGGGACGTCATGAGCTTCAGCGCCCAGGACACCGCGGCCGTCCTCACCCAGGCCCTGCCCTACATCCAGAGGTTCTCAGGCGCAACCGTGGTCGTGAAATACGGCGGCAGCGCAATGGACAGCGACCACCTGGCCGGATTCGCGGCCGACATCGTGCTCATGCACTCTGTCGGCATTCGCCCGGTGGTGGTCCACGGCGGCGGCCCGCAGATCGGCGAGATGATGGAGCGCCTGGGCCTGGAGACGCGTTTTGTCGACGGCCTGCGGGTGACCGACGCCGAGACGCTGGACATCGCCCGGATGGTGCTGGTGGGCCGGGTCAACCGCGACATCGTGTCGGCCGTGAACGTCCACGGTCCCCTCGCGGTGGGGGTGTCGGGGGAGGATGCCGGGCTGATCACCGCTCGGGCCGATAATCCCGAGCTGGGCTATGTGGGCACCGTGGACACGGTCAACACCGCCATCATCGACCGGCTGCTGGACGAGAGGTTGATCCCGGTGGTGTCCACCATCGGCGCCGATCCCACCGGCCAAGCGCTCAACATCAACGCCGACACAGTGGCCGGGATCCTGGCCGGCGCCCTGGGCGCGGCCAAGGCCGTGTTCCTCACCGACGTCGAGGGCCTCTACGCCGATCCCCGCGACCCGTCCAGCCTCATCAGCGTGGCAACAGCCTCCAGCTTGGAAGCCATGATCGCCACCGGAGACTTGGCGGGGGGCATGATTCCCAAGGCCGGCGCCGCCATCCACGCTGTGCGCCACGGGGTGGCCTCGGCCCACATGGTGAACGGCACCACCCCTCATGTGCTGCTCTTGGAGCTGTTCACCGATTCGGGGGTGGGCACCATGGTCCAGCCCGACTCGCCAGAACAGGAGGCCGGCTTATGAGCACCCATACCGATGCGGTGGGCGCCGGCGCCGGACCCTGCCCGCTCATGCCCACCTACGGGCCGCCCCCGGTCATGTTCGTGCGGGGGGAGGGCTGCTGGCTATGGGACCGCAGCGACAACCGCTACCTGGACTTCCTCAGCGGCATCGCGGTGGTCAGCCTAGGCCACGCCCATCCCAAGGTGGCCGAAGCGGTGGCCGAGCAGGCCCGCACCCTGTGCCACGTGTCCAATTTGTACGCCACCGAGCCCCAGATGCATGTGGCCCGCACCATCGACCGCCTGGTCGGCGGGCCCCCCGGCCAGGTGTTCTTCGCCAACAGCGGGGCCGAGTCCAACGAGTGCGCCATCAAGCTGGCCCGCAAATGGGCCGGGCATGGCCGCCACACGGTGATCAGCGCGGGCCGGTCGTTCCACGGGCGGACGCTGGCCACGCTGCACGCCACCGGCCAGGCCGAGAAGCACGAGGCCTTCCAGCCCCTGCCCGAGGGATTCCGCCATGTCCCCTGGGACGACATCGCCGAGATAGAGAAAGCCATCGACGACACCGCCGCGGCGGTGCTGCTGGAGCCGATCCAGGGGGAGGGGGGCATCAACGTCCCGTCTGGCGGCTACCTCGGGGCGGTGCGCGAGCTGTGCGACGACCGGGGCCTGCTGTTCATGCTCGACGAGGTGCAGACCGGGCTGGCCCGCACCGGGCGCTGGTTCGCCCACCATCACGACGGCGTCGAGCCCGACGTGGTGACCATGGCCAAGGCGCTGGGCAACGGCATGCCCATCGGGGCCTGCTGGGCTCGGGCCGAAGTGGCCGCCGCCTTCAAACCCGGCGACCATGCCACCACCTTCGGCGGCCAGCCCCTGGCGGCATCGGCCGCCAAGGCGACCCTCGAGGTGATGGAGGAGCTGGATCTGCCGGCACGGGCCGCCGCAGCCGGAGAGACGATGCGCGCGGCGGTGGAGGCGCTGGACGGCGTGGCCGGCGTGCGGGGCCGAGGCCTGCTGCTGGGCGTGGAGCTGGCGGGAGACCGCCCCGCGTCCGAGGTGGTTGCCGCCGGGATGGCCGCCGGGCTGCTGCTGGGCACCGCCGGCGCCACCTCTTTGCGAATAGCGCCCCCTTTGATCATCGGCGAGGACGAGATCGCCCACGGCGTGGCCGTGCTCCAGCGGGTGTTGGCGCCATGAGGCCGGTTCGCCATCTCCTGGAGGTCGATGACCTCACCGCCGCAGAGCTGTCCGCGGTGCTGGAGCTTGCCAGCGAGCCATCTCCCTCACGGGTGCTGGAGGGCAGGGGAATGGCCTTGTTGTTCGAGAAGCCGTCGGCCCGTACCCGGCACTCCATGGAGATGGCCGTGGTGCAGCTTGGCGGCCACCCGGTTTCCCTCGCCGGCGGCGAGGTGGGCATCGACCGGCGGGAGTCGGCTGAGGACATCATCCGCACCCTGGCCTGCTACCACGCCGCCATCGGCGCCCGGGTGTTCGATCACAGCCTGGTGGAGCGCATGGCCGCGGTCAGCCCGGTCCCGGTGGTCAACATGCTGAGCGACCAGGCCCACCCCTTGCAGGCCATCGGAGACTTGCTGACCGTCGCGCAGGAGTTCGGCCAGGTCAGCGGCTGTCGCATCGCCTTCGTGGGCGACGCCAACAACGTCTCCCGGTCGCTGTCCATCGGCGCCGGAATGGCCGGCGCCGAGTTCGTTTTCTCCGGTCCTGTTGGCTACCGCTTCAACAACGCCGATCTTGAGCGGATATCGGCCGCCGGAGGCACAGCAGAAGTCGCCGACGATCCGGTTCAAGCCGTGGCCGATGCCCATGTGGTGTACACCGACGTGTGGGTGTCGATGGGCGAAGAGGACCAGGCCCCCGAGAAGATGGAGGCCTTCGCCGGCTACACCGTCGACGAGGCGCTTATGGCCCACGCAGCTCCCGGTGCCATCTTCCTGCACTGCCTGCCCGCCCGTCCCGGCCTCGAAGCCACCCCAGAAGTGCTCTACGGCCCTCAGAGCCGCATCTGGCAGCAAGCCGAGAACCGGATGCACGCTGCCCGCGGCCTGCTCGCGTTCCTCTTGGGGATGACATGAGTTTGGGCAAGAACCAGCGCCAGCACCGGATCGCGCAAATCCTCAGGCAGGAGTCGGTGTCCAGCCAGGATCACCTGGTGGACATCTTGACCGCCCAGGGAGTAGCCGTCACCCAGGCCACCGTATCGCGCGACCTCGACGATCTCGGCGCTGTCAAAGTCCCCACCGGAGGCGGGTCGGTCTACGCCATCCCAGAGCTGCCCTCGGAGCAAGTCGTCCCCGACGACCACCTCCGCCGGGTGCTGGGGGAGTGGGTGGTGGCCGTGGGCAGCTCCGGGAACTTGGTGGTGTTGAACACCCCGCCGGGGTCGGCGCATGTGGTCGGCTCGGCCATCGACCGCTCCGCGGTGTACGGCGTGTTGGGCACCGTCGCCGGTGACGACACCGTGCTGGTCGTGTCCACCGAGCAAGCCGGCGGCGCGGCCTTGGCCGACTTCTTCCGCTCGCATGCCGGGCTGGACGCCCTGGACGCCCTGGCAGAATCCGCCCTCTTGGAGGAGAGCTTGTGAACCAGAACCTGAACAAGATCGTGGAGGAGAGCTTGTGAACCAGAACCTGAACAAGATTGTGGAGGAGAGCTTGTGAACCAGAACCTGAACAAGATCGTGCTGGCCTACTCCGGGGGTTTGGACACCTCGGTGATCCTGCGCTGGTTGCAGGACGCCTACGGCTGCGAGGTGGTCACCTTCACCGCCGATCTGGGCCAGGGCGAGGAGCTGGAACCGGCCCGGGCCAAAGCCGAGGCCATGGGGGTGAAGGAGGTATACATCGAGGACTTGCGAGAGGAGTTCGCCGCCGACTTCGTGTTCCCCATGTTCCGGGCCAATGCCGTCTACGAGGGTGAGTACCTGCTGGGAACCTCCATAGCCCGCCCGCTCATCGCCAAGCGGCTGGTGGAGATCGCCGCCGAAGTCGGGGCCGACGCGGTATCCCACGGCGCCACCGGCAAGGGCAACGATCAGGTCCGCTTCGAGCTGGGCGCCTACGCCCTGAACCCCGACATCTCGGTGGTGGCCCCGTGGCGCATCTGGGACCTGGGATCGCGGGAGAAGCTGGTGGCCTTCGCCGCCGAGCACGGCATCCCCATCGAAGCCGAGCGCAAGGGCGGCTCGCCGTTCTCCATGGACGCCAACCTGCTGCACATCTCCTATGAGGGCGGACCGCTGGAGGATCCGTGGTTCGAGCCTCCCGAGGAGATGTGGCGCTGGTCGGTGGCGCCCGAGGATGCCCCCGATACCGCAACCGAGATCGAGCTCGCCTTCCGGGGCGGCGACATCGTCGCCATCGACGGCCGGCCCCTCAGCCCGGCCCGGGTCATGGCCGAGCTGAACCGCATCGGCGGCGCCAACGGCATCGGTAGGCTCGACTTGGTGGAGAACCGCTACGTGGGCATGAAGTCGCGGGGCTGCTACGAGACCCCCGGGGGCACAATCATGCTGAAGGCCCATCGGGCCATGGAGAGCCTCACCCTCGACCGGGAGGTGGCCCACCTCAAAGACGAGCTCATGCCCCGCTACGCGCAGCTTGTCTACAACGGCTACTGGTGGAGTCCCGAGCGCCAGATGCTCCAGACCGCCATAGACCATTCCCAGCTCCGGGTACACGGCGCCGTGCGGCTCAAGCTGTACCGGGGCAACGTGACCGTAACCGGCCGGCGCTCCGACGACAGCCTGTTCGACGAGGCGGTGGTCACCTTCGAGGAAGACCAGGGTGCCTACAAGCAGGCCGATGCCGAGGGGTTCATCAAGCTCAACGCCCTGCGGCTGCGCACCCTTGCCCAGAGGGCAGGCCCGTCATGAGCACGCTTTGGCACGGGAGGTTCGACGCCGACCCGGCCGACGAGCTCATGGCCTACACCGCCAGCATCGGCTTCGACGTCCGCCTCGCGCCCGACGACATCGCCGGGTCGCGGGCGCACGCGCGCATGCTGGGGCGTGTCGGGTTGCTGGCCGAGGCCGAAGTCGGCGAGGTGCTGGCCGCCCTCGACCGGACCGAGGCTGAGCTGGCCTCCGGCGATTTCGTGTTCGCCCCCGGCGACGAGGACATCCACACCGCCATCGAGCGCCGCGTCACCGAGCTGGCCGGACCCGCGGGCGCCAAGCTCCACACCGGCCGGAGCCGCAACGACCAAGTGGCCGCCGACCTGCGCCTGTTCGCCAAGCGGGAGCTGGCAGCCATCGCCGTCGAGGTGCTGGGGCTCCAAGAGGTGCTGCTCGAGCGGGCTGTGGCTGCGGGCGATGCCTACTTGCCGGGCTACACCCACCTCCAGCGCGCCCAGCCGGTGCTGTTGGCCCACCATCTGCTGGCCCACGGCTGGGCGCTGGCCCGAGATGTGGACCGGCTGGCCGACGCCCGCGCCCGTCTGGACGTCAGCCCGCTGGGGGCGGGCGCAGTGGCCGGCTCTTCGCTTCCCCTTGACCCCGACTCGACCGCGGCCGAGTTGGGGTTTGCCGCCCGGTTCGAGAACTCCATGGACGCGGTGTCCGACCGGGATTTCGTGGCCGAATCCCTGTTCGCGCTGACCATGGTGGGCATTCACCTGTCCCGGCTCGGCGAGGAGATCGTCTTCTGGACCTCAGAAGAAGTCGGCTTCGCCACCCTCGACGACGCCTACGCCACCGGCAGCTCCATGCTGCCCCAGAAGAAGAACCCCGACATCGCCGAGCTGGCCCGGGCCAAAGCCGGACGGCTCATCGGCAACCTCACCGGGCTCTTGGCCACCCTCAAAGGCCTGCCGCTGGCCTACAACCGCGACCTGCAAGAAGACAAGGCGCCCATGTTCGACACCCTCGATCAGGTCCGCCTCGGCGTTCGGGCCATGGGCGGATTGCTGTCTTCCATCGTCTTCAACGCCGCTGCCATGGGGTCAGCGGCCGATGCTCCCTCGTCGGCGGCAACCGACTTGGCGGAACACCTGGTGGGCCAAGGCATGCCGTTCCGCGACGCCCACGCCGCAGTCGGCGATCTGGTGCGCCGCAGCTTGGAAGGCGGGGGATCTTTGGCCGACTTGGTGCAGGCCGATCCCCGGTTGGGAGAAGACGCCGCCAAGCTGCTCACCCCCGGCGTCCCCGTCACCCGCCGCACCACTCCCGGTGGCGCAGGCCCTGAGGCAGTAGCCGCTCAGATCGAGCGCTTCCGCGCCCGCTTGGACGCCGACGCCGCCCGCTTGGATTGAGGGTCCCTCGTTTGGACGCCGACGCCGCCCGCTTGGATTGAGGATCCAGCCGTAGAGCGGTGGCGGCTGGCTTATCCTGTCGGCGATGAGGTTGGAGCGGGGGTTCTACGCCCGAGACCCGCGGGAGGTGGCCCCCGAACTGCTGAACAAGGTGGTGTCCACCAGAGGATGCACAGGCCGCATCGTGGAGGTGGAGGCCTATGGCGGGGCCGACGACCCCGGCAGCCACGGCTACCGGGGAATGACCCCCCGAACCGAGGCCATGTTCGGCCCGCCGGGCCGGCTGTACGTGTACTTCACCTACGGCATGCACTGGTGCGCCAATGTGGTGTGCGGGCAAAAGGGGGAGTGCGCCGCGGTGCTGCTGCGGGCGCTGACCCCCATGGAGGGGCTGGAGAAGATGCGGTCCCGGCGGCCCAAAGCCCGCCGGGATCGGGATCTGTGCAGCGGACCGGCCAAGCTCGCCGCCGCACTGGGCATTCACGGAACCGCCAACGGCGCCGATCTGGTGACCGCCGACGCAGGGATCGAGTTGCTCGACGACGGGACCGCGCCGCCGCCTGCTCCGGGCCGCTCGGTTCGCATCGGTCTCAGCACCGGTGCCGACCTCCCGTGGCGCTGGTACGTTTCCGGCTGTCCCGACCTGTCCCGTAGAGGCTGATGGCGAGATGACGTGGTTGAGCGGGGATCGGATACGGTCGCAAGCAATGCAACGGCATGGACTGGCGCTGGGTGTGCTTCTGATCGTGAGTTTCCTCCTCCTTGCGGGCTGCTCTTCGAACAATCCCCCAACTGGCGACCGATCTGCGCAAGGTGCTGACTCAGCCTTCGCTGGAACCGTCAAGCTGGGGGCTGCGCTGAGCGAGACCGGCAGGTACGCAGTTGAGGGCCAGGACTCCCGCCAGGGATATGACACCTGGGTGCGCTGGGTCAACGACGTCTACGGCGGCATCCGCATCGGCGCCGGGCGCTACCGGGCGGAGATCGTGTACTACGACGACGAGTCGGACGCCGACACGGCGGGCAACCTGGTGCAGCGCCTCATCGACGAAGACCATGTGGACTTCCTCCTCGGCCCGTACTCCAGCGGTCTCACCACCGGGACCAGCGCCATCGCCGAGGCCAACAACGTCTTGATGGTGGAGGGCAACGGCACCTCGGACACGATGTTCGAGCGGGGCTTCCAGAACCTGTTCCTCGTGGCCACCATCGCCAGCGAATACACCCGCTCCGGCATCGACGCCCTTGCCGCAAGGGGCGCCCGCACTGCGGTGATCGCCTATGAGGACACCTCGTTCTCCACTGCCGTGGCCGCCGGCGCCGCACGCCATCTGGAGGCCAACGGGATTGAGGTATTGGCTGCTGAGACCTACCCCAAAGACATCCAGGACGTGTCGGCCATCATGACCAAGTTCCGCAACCTCGGTCCGGACGTGTTCGTCGGCGGGGGCCACTACAACGATGCGGTCCTGTTCGCGAACGCCGCCAAGGAGCTGGGCTTCAAGCCAGACGGCATGCTCATCACCGTCGGCCCGTCCAATCCCAAGCTCATCGAGGAGCTGGGTGACGACATCGAGGGTGCGCTTGGCCCCACCCAGTGGGAGGCCACCATGGCCTACGAGGGCATCTATTTCGGCACCGCCGCCGACTACGCCCGCTATTACGAGAGCCTTTGGGGAGAGCCGCCCGTCTATCAGGCCGCCAGCGCCACAGCAGCCGCCCTCGCCCTGCACTTGGCCATCGAGGCCGCCGACTCCACCGACACAGATGATGTCCGCCGCGCCCTGCGGGACTTGTCGGCCGACACCTTCTACGGGCCGATCAGCTTCGACGGGCGCGGCGTCAACACGGCCAAGCCGATGGGCACGGTGCAGGTGCGGGACGGCCGGATCGTCGTGGTCGCCCCCGACGAGGCCGCCACCGCAGGGCTTCACTACCCCTTGGGCGACGGCACGGCAGGCCCAACAGGGCCCATCGGCCGAGCATCGGGCCTGGGCCAGCTTCCCCAGGCCATCGTGAACGGCATCGCCCTCGGCGGGATGTACGCAGTGCTGGTGCTGGGCTTCTCCATCATCTGGGGGGTGATGGGGGTGATCAACATCGCCCACGGCGAGTTCGTGATGGTCGGCGCCTATCTGGCCTGGCTGGGGAACGACCAGTGGGGCATCGACCCCTTCGTCTCGGTTCCAGCGGTGTTCGCGCTGATGATGGCCCTCGGCTATGCAGTGCAAAAGGGGCTGGTAAGCCACATCATCGGCCGACCCCACTTGGTGTCGCTGCTGGTCATGTTCGGCTTGGCGATCATTTTGCAGAACGCCATGAAGCTCATCTTCTCGGCCGACTTCCGACGGGCCGACACCTCGCTTGACGGAAGCTGGAGAGTGGCCGACACCCTCACGGTGCCGGTCACCAGATTCTGGATCCTGGCCATCGCATTGGGCCTGCTGGGATGTCTGAGCCTGCTTCTGGCCCGGACAAGGCTGGGCAAGGGCATCAGAGCGGCCGCGCAGAACCGGGAGGCTGCCAGCATCGTCGGGATCAACGTTGGCAAGGTGTACTTGATCACGTTCGCCATCTGCATCGGCATCACCGGCGCGGCCGGCGCGATGGTGAGCCCGGTGCTGGCGGTTCAGCCCTTCCAGGGACCGCCGCTGACGCTCAAGGCGTTCGCCATCACGGCCATGGCCGGACTGGGCTCGATTCGGGGAGCGCTGGGCGGGGCCATGCTGCTCGGCCTCGTTGAGGCCGTCTTGGCGCTCTATGTGGAGGGGGTGGGCACGAACCTGGCCGTGGTGGCCTCCTTCGCCATATTGGTGGCCGCGCTGGTGCTCCGACCCCAGGGAATATTCAAAGGACTGCGTCCGGTGGACGCCACCGCGTCATGATCCCGCTGCGACTGCGCCGGTGGCTCGGCGGCGTCATGATCCCGCTGCCGCTGCGCCGGTGGCTCGGCGGCGCCGGGGGGCGCCTGTTGGTGCGGATCGCCGGGGCCGCGGCACTCGTGTGGCTGATCGTGCTCCCCCTGGCAGGGGGCGCCAGCGACTCCACCCTGTTCACGCTCACGCTGATGTTCACCAGCGTGGCGGTGGCCGTGAACTGGAATCTCACCGGCGGGTTCACCGGGTATGTGGACTTCGGCCATGCCGTGTGGTTCGGGATCGGCGCCTACACCACCGCCATCTTGATGTCGCTTCAATCCAACGGCCTGGGCATCGGCTGGCCCCCGATCCCGGCCATCTTGCTGGCGATGGCGGTGTCGGGGGCGCTGGCCGCGGTGATCGGGCGGTTCACGATGCACCTCAAAGGCCCCTATTTCTCCATCGCCATGCTGGGAACGTTCGTGGCGATGCGCGAGGTCACAAGGACGTGGGGAGGGCTGACCGGCGGAGGGGTCGGCCTCACGCTGCCTCCCTACCTGAACCGCCAGGTGTTCTACTACCTGGAACTGCTGCTGGTGGTGGGGCTGGTCGGGTTGACCTGGTGGCTGCGGCGAACCCGGTTCGGCGCCGCGCTGGTGGCGATCCGAGAGGATGAGCTGGGCGCCCAGATGAGGGGGATCGCCACCACTCGGCTCAAAGTGGCCGTGTTCAGCTTCGCCGGCGCATCCACGGGGCTCTTCGGCGGCCTCTGGGCCTATCAGAACACCTTCGTGGACCCCGACATCGCCTTCGTCGAGACCCGCACCATCGACGCGATCATGGGCACGCTGCTCGGCGGACTCGGCACGGTTCTAGGCCCTGTCCTCGGCACGGTGGGGCTGCACTGGCTGCGGGAGGTGCTGTGGACCAACCTGCTCGACTACCACCTAGTCGCCCAGGGCGTTCTGCTGATCCTGATCGTGCTGTTCTTGCCCAAGGGGATCGTCGGCTTCTTCGACGCTCGGGCGGCGTCGTTGCGCGAGCTGTGGCGCTGGGGGGCGGACGACTCGGCGGCGCCGGCCGGTGGCCCAGTGCAATCAGAGGGCGACTCCGCCCGGCGGCGCCGCCCGGTTGAGCCAGATCGGGCCGGCGCCGCCCCCTCCGGCGAGCGCACTCAACGCACTCAAATCGTGGGGGCAAGCAGCATCGTCAAGCGCTTCGGGGGACTCACCGCGGTCGACGGAGTAGACATCGAGGTCTTCTCCGGTGAGATGGTCGGGCTCATCGGCCCCAACGGCAGCGGAAAAACCACGCTGTTCGACTGCCTCAGCAGGGTGCATGCACTCGACAACGGGTCGATTCGCCTCGGCACTGCCGACATCACCCGGCTGTCTGCATATCAAGTCGCTCGGTTGGGCATGGCCCGCACATTCCAGGTCATAAGGGTGTACCGCGACCTCACGGTGCGCGAGAACATGGAGCTCAGCGTGCAGTGGGGCGAGGTCGGAATCCGCGGCCTGTTCCAGCGAACCGACCAGGCGACCCGCGCCAAAGCAGAGCAGCTCATGGACTTCCTGATGCTCGACTCCATGGCCGACGAGCCCGCCGGCACCCTCTCCGGCGGCCAGCGGCGCCTTTTGGAAATCGGCATGGCCCTCATGAGCAACCCAAGCCTGGTTCTGCTGGACGAGGCCACATCGGGCATCAATCCGACTCTCGTGGAGGACATCAAGGACCGCTTGGTTTCCATCAACGTCGAACAGGGCGTGTCGTTCTTGATGGTCGAGCACAACGTCGGGTTCGTGGCCGATCTCTGCGAGCGGGTTGTGGTGCTCGACTCCGGGCGCAAGCTTGCAGAGGGGACCCCTCGCCAAGTGATGGAGGCGCCCGCTGTCATCGAGGCCTACTTCGGCGCCGAAGGGCGCCGGAAACCGTCCGAAGACGGGGCTGGCACAGGCGCGGGGGAGACCCCGTGAGCCCGGTGCCGCCAGAGGGGCCGCTGCTGGAGTTGCGGTCGGTGCGAGCCGGCTACGTCCCCGGACACGACATCATCCGCGGCATCGACCTCGAAGTCCGCCGCGGCGAGATCGTCTGCGTGATCGGCCCGAACGGAGCCGGCAAGTCGACCGTGTTCAAGGCGGTGTACGGCTTGGTGCCGGTTCGGGCCGGGCACGTCGTGTGCGACGGCGCCGACATCACCGGCATCGCTCCGCAGGACGCCCTCTCCACCGCGGGCATCGCCATCGTGCCCCAGCTTCGCAGCACCTTCGCCCAGATGACCGTGCAGGAGAATCTGGAGCTCGGCATGTACCAGTGCCGGGACAAGTCCCGGGTCCGCGGGCGAATCGACTTCGTGTGCGACTTGTTCCCCAAGCTCGCCGCCCGATCCCGCCAGGCAGCAGGCACGCTGTCGGGCGGCGAGCAGCGGATGATCGAGATAGGCCGCTCGCTTATGTGGGCGCCGCGGCTGGTGCTCATGGACGAGCCGTCAGCCGGCCTCTCCCCGATCGTGACAGCGGAGGTGTTCGATGCGATCAGGCGGCTGAATCGGGACATCTCGCTGACCGTGCTGATGATCGAGCAGAATGCCCGCCAAGGCCTGGAAACCAGCCACCGAGGCTATGTCGTCGAACAGGGCCTGGTCACCTACCAGGGCCGCTCTGAGGCCTTGTTGTCCGACCCCAGCGTCCGGCGGGCCTTCCTGGGGGTCCGGGAAGACAGCGGCTAGCCGATGTCCAGCGGGTCGCCGCAGGAGGGTATCCGGTTGCGGCCGGCGAAGGCGTCCAACAGGGCATCCACCCCGTCGCCCCGGTCGGGGTCCACCGTCACCCGGAATTGGCGGTCCTGGCCGGCCCGAAGCGCGTCGGCGTGGGCCAGTCGGTCGCCCAGGTACACCTGCCAGCTTCTCAGCCACAGCCCCAAGACATCGCCGTCCTCGCCGCCTGGGGCGGATGCCGCCAAGTCAGCGGCCATGGCGGCCAGCACCGCGGTTGACGCCTCTATCTGATCGGCCCGATCCTCCAGGTCCAACGCCTCGCGGGCCTGGGGGAGCTGGTCCAGCTCGTCTCGGGCTTGGGCGCATCGGGCCTCGGCGCGGGCCGCCCATTGCCTGTCATCGAGCCGGTCGGGGTTCTCGTCTCCGAAAAACCAGACCGTGGCGCCGATCCAGAACAAACCCGACAGCACCACCACCGCCGCACCCAGCAGACCCGCCAGCCTCCTTGCCGTCACTTACTCGTTCTCCCCCCGGCACATGCTCCCGTAGCATTCATGCTGTGCTCGAAGAACTTGAATCCCGCGGATTGGTGCAGGACGCCACCGACCGGGATCTGCTGGCCCAGCGGCTGGGCCGCGGGTCGATTGCTGTGTACCACGGCATCGACCCTACGGCCAGCTCCCTGCATTTGGGCAATCTCATCGGGGTTCTGGTGCTGCGGCGGTTCCAAGAGGCCGGCCACCGGCCCATCGCCCTGGTGGGCGGCGCCACCGGCATGGTCGGCGATCCCAGCGGCCGATCGCAAGAGCGCAACCTGCTGGATGCCGACACGCTGGCCGGCAACGTGGCCGGAATCAGGGCGCAATTGGAGGGGCTGCTGGATTTCGACGGTGACGCCGAGTTGGTGAACAACTACGACTGGACACGCGATCTCACCCTCATCGAGTTCCTGCGCGACACCGGCAAGCACGCCACCGTGAACCAGATGGCAGCCAAGCACTCAGTCCGCAGCCGCATGGAGAGCGAATCGGGCATATCTTTCACCGAGTTCGCCTACATGCTTTTGCAGGCCCACGACTTCTGGTGGCTCCACGCCCATCGCCAGTGCGAGCTTCAAATAGGCGGCTCCGACCAGTGGGGCAACATCACCGCGGGCGTCGACCTCATCCGCCGCCGCTCCGGCGCCCAGGCCCACGGCCTGACCTGGCCGCTGCTCACCCGCTCCGACGGGGGCAAATTCGGCAAGACCGCCGAGGGGTCGATCTGGCTGGATCAGCAGCGAACCAGTGCTTACCGCTTCCACCAGTATCTCGTGCAGGCGGCCGACGAGGACGTGGAGCGAATGCTGCTTCAGTTCACCCTGCTCCCGGTAGCCGAGATCGCCGACCTTGCCGATGCTCACCGGCGTGATCCCGGACGGCGGGAGGCCCAGCGCACCTTGGCCGACGAGGTCACCTCTCTGGTCCACGGTCCAGCCGCGGCAGCCGCCGCGCGGGAGGCGGGCCGAATCCTCTTCGGCGCCCCGGTGGACGGCATGGACGAGGCTGCCTTTGCGGCGCTTGCGGGTGAAGTGCCCACCTCCACCGTCTCGCTCGCCGCAGCAGAGGGATTCGACGTTGCGTCGAACACCTTCGACCTTGTGGAGTTGCTGGCCTCAACCGGCCTGGCCGCATCCAAAGGCGATGCCCGCCGCGGGCTGTCTGAGGGGTCGGTCTACGTGAACAACCAGCGGGTTTCCGGCGAGGCGCCCACCGTGGCCGCCGACCGGCTGCTGCACGGACGCTATCTGCTGATCCGGCGGGGCAAGCGCCGCCACCATCTGGTGCGGGTGCAAAACTCCTGATTGAGTTGGCGCTCAGGGCGCAGGGCCGGTAGCGTGTCAATCCGCCTCTGAAACGGCTGGCTATCAGGCTGGCCGCAGAGTCACAGCAAGGTCTGGCGAGTTCAGGCCGAAGCGGTACTCCCGCAAGGGTCACCGCCTCACGCTCCTTGAAAACGGAAGAGAGGACGGAAAAGCCAGTGCGGGCGACGGCTCGGCGCACCTCGCGTCGATGGCGTCGACCTGACACAATTCCAAGGAAACCAAGTCAGGAAGGGCTTCGGCTCTTTTGACTTTCCGAGAATCGCTTCGTCTCGCCGAGGTTCTGACGCGAGACAAGCACCTGATCAACAGCAGCGTTCCCCTCGGGGCGGGCTGCTGGAGATTTTGACGGAGAGTTTGATCCTGGCTCAGGACGAACGCTGGCGGCGTGCCTAACACATGCAAGTCGAACGAGGTCGCCTTCGGGCAATGGCCAAGTGGCGAACGGGTGCGTAACACGTGAGGAACCTGCCCCGAAGACTGGGACAACCACGGGAAACTGTGGCTAATACCAGATGCCCTCCGCTGGTCGCATGATCGGCAGAGGAAATGCTCCGGCGCTTCGGGAGGGCCTCGCGGCCTATCAGCTTGTTGGTGGGGTAACGGCTCACCAAGGCATAGACGGGTAGCTGGTCTGAGAGGACGATCAGCCACACTGGGACTGAGACACGGCCCAGACTCCTGCGGGAGGCAGCAGTGGGGAATCTTGCGCAATGGGC
>JAPYOG010000031.1 GCA_028278785.1 Candidatus Poriferisocius anaerobius
GCTCGGGGTCGCCCACGTCGAAGACCCGCGCCTCCACCACCACCGCCGCCACGCCGATGACAGCCGCTGCGAGAGCGATCACAGCCCACGTCCTCCAATCGCGCACTCGCACTACCGTAGAGCCCCCCGAGGCGGTCGGGTGTATGGAACTGTCAGAACACGCTGATAGCGTTGCAGCATGGGTCGATTTCGCCGAACACTGGACACCGCCAAGGCCTCATGGGCGGTGCTGCAACATGATCGGGAGCTGGCCGTCCTGCCGATCCTGGGAGCGCTGGCCTCACTGGCAGTGGTCGCCGCCATCGGCATACCCATCTGGCTGTCAACCGACGGAATCGACGACGGCAACGGCAGCGCGGGCGGCGAGCCCATGCTGTGGATCGGCGGAATCATCATCCTGCTGGCCACCACTGCCATCAACGTGTTCTTCAACGCGGCGGTGGTGTCCGGCGCCCGCGAGCGGTTCAGCGGCGGCGACCCCACAATCTCCAGCGCCATCAAGGGGGCATTCTCCCGGCTGCATGTGATCGTGCCCTGGGCGATTCTGGCCCTGACCGTGGGCATGGTCCTGGTGGCCATCCAGCGCTCCGGCAACATGCTCACGCGTTTTCTCGGCAGCTTCCTCGACATGGCCTGGGGAGTGCTCACCTTCCTGGTGGTCCCCATCCTGGTGGTAGAGCAGACCGGGCCGTTCAGCTCGCTGAGGCGATCGGGCGAACTGCTGCGCCACACATGGGGGGAGAACCTGATCTCCCAGGTGGGGTTCGGCATCATAGGACTGGCGGCCGCCATTCCCGGAATCTTGATCTTCGCCCTGGGAGCATCCACAAGCGGTCTCGGAGCGGTCATCGGAGCGGTGATCGGCTTCGGGTGGATCGCTTTGGTGATGGTTGTGATCAGCACCCTCACCGCCATCTTCCAGATGGCCCTCTACATTTACGCCACCACCGGACAGGTGCCTGCGGGCTTCGAGACCTCCGGCATCAACGATGTATTCCACGAGCGCTCCCAAGGCCCCCTCACCAGAGGCTTCGGCGGCAGACGCTTCTGATCCCGGCTGATCTCAGCGGCAGACGCTTCCAAGACGCGCTGATCAGCGTGGAACTCGCAGTGCGATGACCGGGGCGTGGCTCCCCGTGCTGGCCCACGGAGTGGGAGCGCGCGGCGATCTGCCCCTGCCGTTCTCCCTGTTCGCCATCGGCGCCGCCGTCGCCTTGATAGCCGCTTTCATCAGCCTGGAATTCTTCTGGTCCCAGGCCCGGCTGCCCGGCGCCGCGTCGGGCCGGAGCCTGGGCATGGCTTTCGGGAGGGTCCTGGACGTGCTGGCGGTGCCTGCACGGCTTGGGTCTTTGGGATTGTTCGTGCTGGCCCTGGCCAGCAGCGTCAGCGGATCGGAGACCGGCAGCCTCCGCTTCGGGCCGCTCACGGTCTACGTGGCGCTGTGGGTGGGGATGCCCCTGGTCTCGGCGGTGTTCGGCGACGTGTGGCGGGTGCTCAACCCGTTCGAGACCATCGCAGCGGCTATCGAGTGGACAGCGGCAAAGCTGGGCCTGCCCCCGCTCACCGACACCGGCGAGATTCCCGGCGGCTACTGGCCCGCGGTGGTGGCGGTGGGATGGTTCCTGTTCTTCGAGCTCTGCTACCACGACGGCACCACCAACTCCGCAGTGGGCGGGGCCATGATCGCCTACACGGTGGGCATGGTGGGAGGATCGGCTGTATTCGGGCGGCGCTGGCTTCGCCAAGCAGACGGGTTTGCGGTGCTCTTCTCTCTGCTGGCCAAGATGTCGCCCCTGTATCGAGACGATGCCGGCGCGCTGCGATTGCGGGTCCCGCTGTCGGGCCTGGCCACCATCTCTCCCCGCACCGACCTCCTGGCCGTGCTGCTTGTGGTTCTGGGCGGCACCACGTTCGACTCCCTTGCGGGCAGCACCCTTTGGCCCGACCTGGTGGGCAACCACCGGGGCTGGACCGCCACCGGCATCAACACCTTGGGGATGCTCATCGTCATCGCCATCATGTCTGGGCTCTACTACCTGGGGTCATTGGCCGTGGGCTGGTTCACCGAGCAGAACGCCGGCGAGGTGGCCCGGCGCTTCGCCCACTCGCTGGTCCCCATAGTCCTCGGCTACACCGTGGCCCACTACTTCTCGCTGCTGGTGCTCGACGGCGGCCAGAACTTCCTGCGCCTGCTGTCAAACCCCTTCGACCGCGGCTCCGACTGGTTCGGCACCTTCGGCTGGTCGGTGAACTACTTCCTGGTGTCTGCCGACGCCATCGCATGGGTGCAGTTCCTGGCCATCGTGGTGGGCCACTTGGCCGCCGTGCTCGTGGCCCACGACCGGGCTGTGGAGACCAGCGACGCCAGCGAGGCCGCCTGGGCCCAGCGCCCCATGCTCGTCGTGATGGTCTTCTACAGCGTGGTCGGCCTCTGGCTGCTCCAAAAGGCCTGACAGGCGGAGCGTCATGTCAGCTCGGATCGGATTCATCGGCCTCGGCAACGTCGGCGGCAAACTCGCCGGCTCGCTGCTGCGAAACGGCTGCGACCTCATGGTGCGCGACCTCAACCGCCAGGCCGCGGCGCCGTTGCTCGCCGGAGGCGCGGCCTGGGGGGAAAGCCCCCGGCAGATGGCGCAGAAGTGCGACATCGTCATCACCTGCCTCCCCAACGCGGCCGCGAGCGCCAAGGTGATGGAAGACCCCGACGAGGGGCTCCTGCTGGGGCTGGTCGCCGGCAAGGTCTGGGCTGAGATGAGCACCACCGACGAGGCCGAAGTACACCGTCTCGGCGAGTTGGTCGCGGCGACGGGCGCCTCCCCGATCGACTGCCCGGTGTCGGGCGGCTGCCACCGCGCAGCGACCGGCAACATCGCGATCTTCGCGGGAGGCGACCGGTCCACCTTCGAGACCGTGCTGCCGGTGCTGGCCACGATGGGCCGCAGGATCCTCCACACCGGGCCACTCGGCTCGGCATCGGTGCTGAAGGTGGTCACCAACTACCTCGCCACCGCGAACCTCCTGTCGCTGTCGGAGGCGCTGGTCACCGCGAAAGCGGCGGGCATGGATCTCAACACGACCTACGAGGCGATCCGGATCTCGTCGGGGAACTCGTTCGTCCACGAGACCGAGAGCCAGGTGATCCTCAACGGCAGCCGAGACATCAACTTCACGATGGACCTCGTCGTCAAGGACATGTCGCTGTTCCAGTCGCTCGCCGACCGGGCCGAACTCGACCTCGAGCTCGCGCCGGCAATGCTCGACATCTTCCTCGACGGCCAGGACCGCTTCGGGGCACGGGAGTGGTCGCCCAACATAATCCGCCGCCTCGAGGAGCAGTGCGGGCTCGACATCCTCGCTCCGGGTTTCCCCGCCGAGATCGTCGACGACGAACCCGAGGCGCCGGGGCACGAGATCGCGCCCCCGCCGGTGGCGCCGGCCGACCTGATCGATCGCGAGCGCTATCCGATCGACGAACCCGGTCCTCGCCGCTCCGAGGTGATCGACGAGGTTCGAGCTGCGCTGGCGGCGGACGGTTGCGCTGTTATTCCCGGGTTTCTGAACCCTGCCGGGCTCGCCGCCCTGCTCGGAGAGGCGCAGGCTCGTTCCCACCTCGCCTTCTACCCCGAGGTGAAGGAGGCCAACGTCTATCTCAACGACGCGGACCCCTCGCTCGGGCCCGATCATCCCCGGAACCGGTTCATGGCCCGCACCAACGGCTTCGTCCGGTCCGACGCATGGGACGAGTCGACGCACTCATGGCGGCTCTACCACTGGCCCGCGCTGATGGAGTTCCTCGCCGAATGCCTCGGCAAGGACGAGCTCCACATCTACGACGATCCGGTATCGAACATGATCCTCAACGTGCAGGCGCCCGGCGAGGAGTTCAACTGGCACTTCGACACCAACGAGTTCACGATCACGATGCTGCTCCAAGCGCCCGAGGTCGGCGGTGAGTTCCAGTACATCCCCGACCTGCGCTCACCGAGCGACGAGCGCATCGACGATGTGAACGCGGTGCTCGACGGCGACCGGTCGCAGGTTCGCATGCTCGCCCTCGAGCCGGGCGATCTCCAGTTCTTCCTCGGCCGGTTCGCCCTCCACCGGGTGGCGCCCAACACCGGGGAGGACCGCAAGCGGCTGCTGCTGATCATGTCGTTCAGCGAGAAGCCCGGCGCGGTCGGCTCTGTGGAACGGATCAGGCGCCTCTACGGCAAGGTCACCGACATGCACCGCGCCGCGGCCGCCGAACCCGTGCGGGCCGACGCCCTCCTCGACTGATTCGCCGCCCTAGTGGTGTGTCTTGGGTTTAGCGCCGTGGATTGCGACGGCATCGGCGTTCCTCGCAAGGCGCGCCGACGCAGCCATACTCCCAGCGTACGGCAAGGAGGCGCAACGCCGCGAGGGGCGGCGATGCCTAGCAGGACACGCGCGAACAAACCCAAGACACACCACTGGCAAAGCCCCGGTGCTTTCTCGCCCGCACACCCTGAGCGGTGTCGCAGTCGAGCAAGGACCGGGAACCTCCAATCAGCCCACCCGGGCGATCAAGAAATCGCCGCCGACAGCCACGGTGACCCCGCTGTCGATTGAAGCCAGGGCCGAGCGGATCGTCGGGCAGCCTCACCCAGCCGCCCCGGTCGGCCAGATCAATCGGCATGTCACGACCGCAACATGCCAAGCCCAGCACCGCAGCCAAAAGAATCCCCAGACCGGCTCTCACTGCACCCACGATAATTCGACGACCACCTGAGGAAGCTCAGGAACAGCGCCTAAACATCGGCGCACAGAGTTTAGGCAAAGTTATAATTGCCTAAACATCTTGGGGAGGCTTTGAGGCCAGTTGGATAGCCCGGGACGAAATCATCCTGTGCCTGAACTACGACGGCCTCTACGGCATCAACAACGTCAACCGGTTCCTGCAGGCCAGCAACCAGGGCGACGCGACCACATGGCGTGCCTCGACGTACAAGGTGGGCGATCCAATTCTGTTCAATGAGACTGGACGGTTTCGACCCGTTATCTACAACAACCTCAAGGGC
>JAPYOG010000032.1 GCA_028278785.1 Candidatus Poriferisocius anaerobius
GGTCGGCGGTCCGCCGGCCTCTGTGCGTTGGGGTGCGGGTTCGCCTGTTCGTCGGTCCACGATGTCCGGGTCAATAGAGTCCGCGATCTGGAGGTGTCGGGCCGGCTGGTGGTGTTGTTGTGGCGGCGCCGCAGGGTGGCGTGCGACAGCTGCGGCGGCCGGTTCTTGGAGCAGCACTCGGAGTTGGAGGGCGCGATGACCCGGCGGCCGGCGCGGGGGATCGTCGCTGATGCCACCGTCATGCCGATCCGCCGGGTGGCCAGGTGCCGCAAGATCGGCTGGCACAAGGTCAACGCGCTGGTGGGGGCGTGGGCGGCTGTGGTCGCGGAGCGGCGGCGAAGCCGGGCGTGCCGGGTGCTTTTGGTGGACGAGACCTCGATGCGCAAACGCCACCGGTATGTGGCGGTGATCGTCAACGCCGACACCGGCCGGACCCTGGCCATGGTCCCCCACCGAAGCACAGCGGCCCTATCAGGGTTTTTCGCATCGCAGGGCCGCAAATGGTGCAAGCAGGTCAAAGTCGTCGTCGCCGGCGGGTCCCCCGCCTACCGGGCGGCGGTCGCCGCCCATCTCGGGCACACGTGCTGGACCGGTTCCACGTCATCAGATGGTTCTCCGCCGGGCTCACCGCGGTGCGCCGAGACGTGCAGCGCGGCGGATCCCAGCCCGCAGGGCGCGCCTTCGACCCGCAGGTGTTCAAAGCCCGCTTCGCTCTCCTGCGGCGAGCCGGCACCCTCGCCGACACGGACCGGGCCCGCCTCGACGCGCTCTTCGACACCCACCCCCGCCTCCAAGCCGCCTGGCAGGCCCTCCAAGAACTCCGGGGACTCTACGACGCCGACGACCACCAAGGCGCCCTGCAAGCCCTCGACCGGTTCCGCGACCTCTACGAGACCGGCGAGCTCCCCGAGTTCCACGACATCGTGAACACCTTCATCGAATGGTCCCACGAGATCCTCAACTGGCACCACACCGAACGGCCCTCAAACGGACGCATACAAGGAACCAACAACCTCCTCCAAACCCTGCGCCGCACAGCCTATGGCTTCACCAACCCCCACAACTTCCAAGCCCGCGGCCTGCTGATAACCTGACCCCAACCCATCACAGCAACCCCAAACCCCACAAAAACGCGCAGGGCCAAGATGTTGGTGTCAACGAAGCGCACTGCGGTCATGCAGGGACTCTCGGGGCGCATTGGCGGCTACGCGCAGACCTCCGCCATTGCCGGTGATGTCTTCGGTAGCCTCGCTCAGCAGCCTTTGTCGGCGCTCGGTTGCCGACTCCGAAACCGTTTCGCCCCCAGTCGTTGGCTGGTGGTCTCGAGCAAGCCCTCGCAGATAGCCGCGCACAAGGGCCGATACCGAAGTGTCCAGCTCCGCAGCCCGGATTCGCGCCAACCGGTGCGTTTCCTCGTCCACCGCCACTGTGATGTTCCTCACTGATGCTTCTCCGCGGTTCTCACCATATTCTCACAGTATCACAGAACTTGTGACACACAACAGAGATTCAGTTCCGACCGAGATCTTCCAACCATCGGTGCCCATCAACCGGTAGCGCTTCGAAGTGCCGACGATTGCCATCGCCTCTATGGGCCTTGTGGGCATCGCTCGGGGTCTTGGGGCCAGCCGGCCTGTTGGCGGTCGGCGCAGCCGATGAAGGAGGTTTGCAGCAGGTTGGGATTGCGCAGGGTGTCGTCCATGTTATGGGCGCGCGTCGGCGGGCACGCCCATGGATTGCCACTCATGATAGAGCAGTCGGGCGGGTGGCCGAAGCCGAACAGGGCGTGGCCGAGTTCGTGGGCAACGAGGTAGTCGTAGACCCAGTAGGCGAGGTCGCGGCAGTTGGTGTTGTGGCCCGCGCGGATGTTGCCGAAGGCGGTGTCTTTCCCGGGCGAGGCGGTTCTGGCACCTGGAAGCTGGCGCACGAGTCGGGGCGGGCTGTTCGTGGGGCAAATGAATTCGCTGGCATACAGCGCCTCAACGGTTGGCATGAGAACTGGGTACCCTGCGCAGGCGCCAGGGCACGGGACGTTGCTGCGCTCCCCGGGTGAGACGTCTGCGAGAAGGAGTATGTGCTGGTAGTGGCGGTGGGGGCTATATGCTCCGGCCGACTGCTCGCAGGGGCCGGCTTTTTGTGGGTCCTCCAACTCCTCAAACAGGGAGTTGATGGTGGCGTTGTCCCAATCGAGGTCGTGCGTCGCGAGGCCTGCGGGTACGAACCGGACCTGGGCGAGCCCGGAGGACTCCCGAGTCCAGAAAGCGGAGGCGATGTCGTTCATCCGGTCGGTCTCGTGTTCCAGGTCGGCCTGGGTGAATTTGCCGGCGCGGGCGCAGTAGAACACATGCACGTCGAACTCGCCTGATTTCTTGGTCGGATCCCTGCACCAGGAGCACTCGAAGAAGGAAAAGCCACTTGTTGGCCATGCGGTTGCGGCGACAGCGCCCCAGCACTCCAGGGTGCCGTAGGCTCGCAGCGCGCATCCAGAGACCCGCCCGGCAGAGATTGAGAGGAACTGGCCTTCGGGCGGGTCGAGTTCTCCGAAGGTCCCGGCGCCGGGCGGCCCCCAGCACACCACCGTTTGGTCTTCGTGCAGCCCGCAGGCGAAACCCTGGCCAGCCGAGACCTCCAAGAATCGGCCTATTGGGGCGTTGTAGCCGCGGCGCAGGTTGTTGCCCCAGCACGTCGCGGTGCGGTTTTCTCTGATCCCGCACGAGAACCAAAATCCCGCCGACACCGACAAGAACCGTCCCGCAGGAGCCTCCAGACGGCCGTGGGTGTTGTCACCCCAGCACACCACCGTCTGGTTCTCTTTGATGCCGCAGGCGTGCTGCCAGCCTGCCGACACCGACAAGAACCGGCCATCCGGCGCTGCGATCCGCTCGCTCTCGGTGCCCAGAGCGTCGTCGCCCCAGCACACCGCGGTGTGGTCGTCTTTGATGCCGCAGGCGAACTCGGTGAAGCCGATGCCTGCTGACACCGACAAGAACCGGCCCTCAGGCGACATTGCTGGCTCGAGCTGCCAGTTGTAGGACCAGCACCGCACGGCTTGGTCCACACCCACCCCGCACGCGTAGTTGCGTCCGGCTGACACCGATTGGAGTTGGCCTTCGAACGGACCGTGGCTTCCCCGCGACAACGGGGCATCGCCACGAGAATCTGTGCAAATGACAGTCTGGTCGGCCCGCAGCCCGCACCACCTCTCGCTGCCACGCCCGGAAAAAGAAATAAGGCAATGCTGCAACCCCGAACAGTCGACCGGCTCCCTGAGGTTCCCCCTGTCGTCCTCCGCTTCGTTTACGGCGGCAGGCCCAGCAGCCGGCGTACCATCCACGCAGCCGCCCGGCACCACCTGGACATCGACGGCGAACATGCACCGATAGGCGTTCAACAAGGCCTCCTGCGCGATTACCAGCTCACTGAGCGCCGCTGCATCAACGGCCTCATTCGCTCCCGGCCCCAGAGGCCCAATAGCAGCCGGCGTGCCATCCACGCAGCCGCCCGGCACCACCTGGACATCGACGGCGAACATGCACCGATAGGCGTTCAACAAGGCCTCCTGCGCGCCCGCCAACCCGGCCAGCCCTGCCCCATCCCCACTAGCGCCACCGCCATCAACCGCGGGCCCGCCATGCGGACCGTCATGGGCACCCGCTGGCATCGCTAACACCGGCGTCGCCAGACAAGCAACCAGCAAGACAGCGGCCAAGTGCAACCCTGAACAAGCGCAGCCGGAACCCAACCGACTACTACCTGTGAAAAAACTCACAATGCAAAAGCAGTATAAGTGTTCGGGTCGTCGACATAGCCGACGGACAGCCCCTGGGTCCGTTTAGGCCTGCCGACGCTCCCGGATAAGACAGGCCAGTCCTTTTGGGAACTTCTGGAATGGTGGAAATCGGATGGGCCATAAAGACGTCGTGTACACGCAGCGCGGAGTTGGCTGGGCGGCCAAGCGACGAGATGCGCTCTCTGTCGCTCCTGAACATCTCCGTCAGGCTCATCGCCGTCGAGAAGGCCCCTTCTGAGGTGGCACGTACGCCCTCGAGGAAAAAGGCAAGCCATGCCTCCCAATCGCGGCACCTGGATTTTGCTCGGGTGTTGCCGATTGATCCCCGGCGGGCACAGGTCGCGGTCTATTGTAAGAGCCGATGGCCCGGGTCCTGGTAGCTGAGAAGATCGCCGACATCGGCGTGGCCAAGCTCCGCCACGCCGGCCATGAGGTGCAAGTGCGTACCGGAATGTCTCCCGAGGAGCTGCTGGAGGCGGTCCCAGGGGTTCATGGGCTGGTTATCCGGTCGGCGACCCAAGTGACTGCGGAGGTGTTTGAAGCGGGCAGCGACCTGGTGATCGTGGGCCGGGCCGGTGTGGGGCTGGACAACGTGGACGTGGATGCGGCCACCGACCACGGGGTGCTGGTGGTGAACGACACCCTGTCCAACATCACCTCGGCGGCCGAGCACACCATGGCCATGATCCTGGCCCAGGCCCGGAACATTCCCCAGGCCCACGCCGCGCTGGTCGACGGGCGGTGGGAGCGGAGTCGCTGGGAGGGCATCGAGCTGAGCGACAAGACCCTGGGGATCATCGGGCTGGGCCGCATCGGCCGCCTGGTGGCCGAGCGGGCGCTGGCATTCGCCATGCGGGTGATCGCCAGCGACCCCTATGTGTCGGAGGATGTGGCCCTCCGCAGCGTGATGTCGCTGGTGTCGGTCGAAGAGCTGGTGGCCGAGTCCGATTTCATCACCATCCACGTGGCCCGCACCCCTGAGACTGTCGGCTTGATCGACTCGGAGATGCTCAAGCTGGCCAAGCCCAACTTGCGGATCGTGAACGTGTCGCGAGGAGGCATCGTGGACGAAGCCGACTTGGCCGAAGCAGTGGCCTCGGGGCGTATCGCCGGGGCAGCCCTCGACGTGTTCGACGGCGAGCCCATAACAGAGTCCCCGCTGTTCGATCTGGACTCCGTCGTGGTCACCCCCCATCTGGGGGCCAGCACCGAGGAGGCTCAGAGCAAGGCGGGCGACGCCATAGCCGAGCAGGTGCTTCTGGCTTTGGCCGGGGAGTTCGTGCCCGCGGCGGTGAACGTCGCCGCCAAGAACGTGCCCGATGCGCTGCGGCCCTATCTGCCCCTGGCCGAGCAGCTCGGCGGACTGTTCGGCAGCCTGTGCGACCGGCTGCCGAAGGTGCTGGAAGTGGAGCTGGTAGGAGGGATCGGCAAGTCTGATAGCACGGTGGCGGTGATGGCGGTGGTCAAGGGGCTTTTGAGCGCGGTGTCGGACATGCAGGTCAGCTATGTGAACGCACTGGCCATGGCCGGGGAGCGGGGGATGGAGGTGCGGGCTGTGAGCACCCCCGACTCCAAGGAGCACCTGAACCTGCTGAGCGTCCGGGGAGACGGCCACAGCCTCGGGG
>JAPYOG010000033.1 GCA_028278785.1 Candidatus Poriferisocius anaerobius
GGCATCGGGGGCGCAGGGGGTTCGGGCTTGTCGGCCACCAGGGCCTCGGTGGTTAGCAGCATGGCTGCGATGGAGGCCGCGTTCTGCAACCCGGCCCGGGTGACCTTGGCCGGATCGATGACCCCGGCGGCCACCAGATCCTCGATGACCCCGGTGGCGGCGTTGAACCCGTTGGCGCCGTCGGTGGCCTCGACGTCGCGCACCACGATGGAGCCCTCGAAGCCGGCGTTGGAGGCGATGAGGGAGCAGGGCACGGTAAGCGCCTCGTGGATGATCTTGGCGCCGGTGGCCTCGTCGCCGCTCAGATCGGCCACCACCTTCGCCACAGCGGATCGGGTCCGCAGCAGGGCGGTGCCCCCGCCGGCCACGACACCCTCTTCGATGGCGGCACGGGTGGCCGACAGAGCGTCTTCGATCCGGTGCTTCTTCTCCTTCAGCTCCACCTCGGTGGCCGCACCCACTTGGACGACGGCCACGCCGCCGGCCAGCTTGGCCAAGCGCTCCTGGAGCTTCTCCCGATCCCAGTCGGAGTCGGTGTTGTCGATCTCCCGGCGGATCTGGGCCACCCTGCCGTCGACGTCGGCTTTGGCGCCTGCGCCTTCGACGATGGTGGTGTCGTCTTTGGTCACGATCACCTTGCGGGCGGTGCCGAGCAGATCGAGGGTGACGCCCTCGAGGTTCAAGCCGACCTCTTCGGCCACCACTTGGCCACCGGTGAGGATACCCATGTCTTGGAGCATGGCCTTGCGGCGCTCGCCGAACCCGGGGGCCTTTACCGCAGTCGAGTTGAAGGTTCCCCGGATCTTGTTCACCACCAGGGTGGCCAAAGCCTCGCCTTCGATGTCCTCGGCGATGATCAGCAGCGGCTTGCCCGTCTGCATGACCTTCTCCAGCACCGGCAGGAGATCTTGCACCGAGCTGATCTTGCCCTGGTTGAACAAGATGTAGGGCTCGTCTAGCACAGCCTCCTGGCGCTCGGCGTCAGTCACGAAGTAGGGCGACAAGAAGCCCTTGTCGAACTGCATGCCCTCCACGAAGTCGAGTTCCATCCCGAAGGTGTTGGACTCCTCCACGGTGACCACGCCGTCTTTGCCCACCTTGTCGATGGCATCGGCGATCACGCCGCCGATGGCGGCATCGGCAGCGGAGATGGAGGCCACCTGGGAGATCTTCTCCTTCTGGGAGATCTCCTGGGCCTGGTCGGCCAGCGAGTCCACCGCGGCGGACACCGCCAGTTCTATGCCCCGCTTGAGGCTCATCGGGTTGGCACCGGCGGCCACGTTGCGCAGGCCGTGGCGGACCATGGCCTGCGCCAGCACGGTGGCGGTGGTGGTGCCATCACCGGCGATGTCGTTGGTTTTGGTTGCCACCTCTTTCATGAGCTGGGCGCCCATGTTCTCGAACTTGTCGTCGAGCTCCACCTCGCGGGCGATGGACACGCCGTCGTTGGTGATGGTGGGGGCGCCGAACTTCTTGTCGAGCACCACGTTGCGGCCCCTGGGCCCCAGGGTCACCTTCACTGCGTCGGCAAGCTGGTTGACGCCGGATTCGAGGCCTTGGCGGGCCTCTTCCCGGAACTTGAGGATCTTGGTCATGGTGGCTACTTGACCACGGCGAGCACGTCGCGGGCCGACAGGATCAGCAGATCCTCGCCTTCCACGGTGATCTCGGTGCCGCCGAACTTGCTGTACACCACGGTGTCGCCGACAGAAACGTCCATCGGGATGAGCTCGCCGCTGTTGTCGGACCGCTTGCCCGGGCCAACAGCGATGACCTCGCCCTGCTGGGGCTTTTCTTTTGCGGTGTCGGGGATGACCAGGCCGCTGGCGGTCATCTCTTCAGATTCGCCGGGGCGGACAACGATTCGGTCGTCAAGGGGTTGTAGCGCCATTTGAACCTCCCATTGGTTGACTGGAGCTTTAGCACTCTCGATAGGCGAGTGCTAACAGTAGGGCGTGTGCGGCCCCGAGGCCAACTCGCCGGCGACGGTTTGCGCTATGTGTCGAAGGGGAGCGGGAGGTTGGGGTCGGCGCCGGTGTCGAGAGGGGAGGGGCCGTCGAGCCTGAGCCGCTGCCAACCGGCGGCGGCCACCATGGCCGCATTGTCGGTACACATGGAGCGACTGGGCAGAAAGCCGCTGATGCCGGACGCAACACAGGCGTCGAGGATGCGCTCCCGCAGCGAGGAGTTGGCCGCCACTCCCCCGGCCAGGCACAGCCCCTTGGCGCCGAGCTCTCGGGCGGCCTTGCCGGCTTTGTGGACCAGCACGTCCACCACTGCTTCTTGGAACGACGCCGCCACATCGGCCACGTCGAAGTCGCTGCGGCTTCTCACGTAGTTGACCACTGCTGTCTTGAGCCCGCTGAAGGAGAAGTCGTAGCCGTCGTTGTGCATAGGGCGGGGAAATGCCACCGCCTCGGGATCACCGGTCATGGACAGCCGGTCGATGACCGGCCCGCCGGGGTAGCCGAGATCCATGAATCGGGCCACCTTGTCGAAGGCTTCGCCCGCGGCGTCGTCGAGGGTTTGGCCGATGAGCCGATAGCGGCCGAACTCCTCCATCAGCACCAACAAGGTGTGCCCGCCCGACACCAGCAGCACCACCACCGGCAGCTCCAAGTCGGGCTCCTCCAAAAAAGACGAGTAAAGATGGGCCTCGAGGTGGTTCACGGCCACGAAGGGGACGTCCCAGACCAAGGCGAGCGACTTGGCTGCGCTCACCCCCACCAGCAACGCGCCCACCAGCCCTGGGCCGGCAGTGGCCGCTACCGCCTCCACCTCGTGGTTGCCGAGCCCGGCCTCGATGACGGCTTGGGCGACCACGGGGGTGAGCATTTCCACATGGGCTCGGCTGGCTATCTCGGGCACCACCCCGCCGTAGCGGGCATGAAGGTCGACTTGGCTGCTGATCACCGATGAGAGGACATCGCAAGGGCCGGAGACCACGGCGGCGGCGGTCTCGTCGCACGACGTCTCGATCCCCAGCACGATGTTTGCCGTGTTCGGGTTGTCGGGGGCTTTGAAGCTGGAATCCAATGCAGTCATGCGCTGTCCAGTTCTACCGCGATCTTGGCAAGGCGGCTGGCATAGTCGGGCTGATTGATGTTGTCGGCTCGCATCACCACGGCATCGGGGGACAGCCCCATGTCGGCGTAGTAGCCCCGGTGAATGCCCACCGGGGCGAGCCCGAAGCGCCGATACAGGGCTTGGGCGGCGGGGTTGTCGGCTGCCACTTCCAAAGCGAGGCTGGAGTTTCGGCGCCGGGCGGCCACGGCGAGGGCCAGGAAAAGGTGTGTGCCGATGCCGCGGCCCCGATAGGCGGGGGCCACCGTCATCGTGGTCACATGGGCTTCGTCCTTTTCGAAGGCCACTCCGGCATGGCCGACAACTCCATGTGGGCGTGAAACCAGGTAGAGCCGGTCATCGGGGCGCGACAATTCCAACTCGTAGGCTTCCTGCGACCAGGGGATCGGATAGCACTGGGCGTCGATGGCCATGACCTCGGGCAAATGCTCGGGTGCCATGGGAGCGATCATCTGGTCGGGGATCATGAGACGGGTGGATTGCCCGGGTGCCATGGGAGCGGTCATCGGGTGCTCCAGTTGATGTCGGCGTCGGGAACCCGAAGGTATATCGGGCGCAGCTCCCAAGGTTTGACGAAATCCTCTCGCAGGGCCCGGGCATGGGCGAGCTGAACCAGAGACGCCGCCGAGGGGTGGGCCAGGCCTTGCTCGGCGATTTCGGTTTTTTGGAGTCCGCCGAGAACCTGGGAGTAGCGGCGGGCGCCGTCGCCCACCAGCAGCACTTCTCTGCCGCTGGCCAGAAGCTCGTTGGCCAGGTCGCCGGGTGTGCCCACTTGAGCTTCCGACACCCGTTGAACACCGCCGGGGACTTGGCGGTAGAAGGCGTAGAACAGCTCGCTTCGCCGGGCGTCGATGGCCGCCACGATCACCCGGTTGGTGTGGCGCACTGCGAAAGCCAGCAAGTCGAGGCTGGACACCCCGATCATCGGCACCCCCAAGGCGTAGGCCATGGCCATGGCGCTGGAAATACCCACTCGCAGCCCGGTGTAGAGGCCCGGTCCGATGTCGACGGCCACGCAGCCAACCTCCCTGAGCTCCACACGGGCTTGTTTGGCCACGAACTGGATCTGAGGAGCGATGGATTCGGCATGGCGGCGCCCCCGGGCGCTATGGGCCGAGGCGAGCACCCCCTCGTGTCCGCCTAGGGCGCATCCCACCTGCTGGGTGGCCGATTCGATGCCCAGAATCAACATGGAGCACCCTCGGCCCACGGGGTGCTCATACAGACGGCTTCTTTCGCGGCGAGGAATCCTCGGCCCACGGGTCCACAGCGGCGGCCAGCGCATCTTGTCTGGACTGCCAGCGTGATCCCACAGGGGTCAGCACCACCACCCGCTCGTCGGGGGCGAGGTGCTCGTCGTCGGAAAAGATCAGCGCCGCCTCGAGGTAGTCGGCGGGCAGGGTTTGGCGGATCGCATCGCCCCACTCGATGAGGGTGACCCCGTGGCCGTCGAGCAGCTCGTACAAGTCCAGGTCGAACACCTCGGCGATCTGCTCGAAGCGGAACACGTCGAGGTGGTTGAGCAGCAGCCGTCCCCTGTATTCGCTGGCCAGGGTGAAGGTGGGGCTGGTCACCTGTTTGGCTATGCCCAGGCCGGCGGCAAATCCCTGGGCGAAGGTGGTTTTGCCCGCTCCCAGGTCGCCCACCAGCAAAAGCAGGTCGCGCGGCTGGGCCAGCTCGGCCAGGGCGGCGGCCATTTCCCTCGTTTCTCCGGGCGAGCGGGTTCGGGCGCGGATCATCCGGCAATCGCCATGCGCGCTCGTATGAGGTCGGAGCGCATCTGGGCCTCTTGGAGGCCCCCGCCCCGCAGGACCGCCGCTGGATGGTAGGTGGGCACGATCACCGCGTCGGAACCGGCCATGGGATAGCTCTGGCCCCGCAGCCGGGTGATCCCGGTGCTGGTGTCCAACAGCAGCTTGGAGGAGAAGTTGCCCAGGGTTACCACCACTGCCGGGGCGATGAGCTCCACCTGCTGCTCCAGCCACGGGCGGCAGGCGGCGATCTCCTCGGGCTTGGGATCCCGATTGTCGGGAGGGCGGCACTTCACCACGTTGGCGATGTAGCAGTGGTCGCGGGTCAACCCCATCTCCTCGGCCATGAGCCGGTCGAGCAGCTTGCCCGATCGCCCCACGAAGGGAAGGCCCTGCCTGTCCTCCTCCGCGCCGGGCCCCTCGCCCACGAACATCAGGTCGGCACTGGGATCCCCCATGCCGAACACCACCTGCGTCCGCCCCTGGGCCAGTTCGCATTTGGTGCAGCCCGCCGCCTCGGCGGCAACCTCCGCCAACGTCAATGACACAGGCTAAGGATACGCTTCCCGCAACCCCCTTGCGCGGCCCTCCGCGGCAGGGGTGCTTAGTCAACACCCCAATTGCCGGCTGGTTGCGGACGCGTTCTGTCCAAACGACCTCCCCAACCCGCGGCCTCTCGACCCAAATGACGCCGCACTCTTCAACAAACCGTAGTCGCCGACGACCGCCCCCCGTGAACAATCAGGGCTAGTGGTGTGTCGATGTCGTGCTGGCACCGGCAGGGTTCGCCACCGCCGAGCGCCCGGATTCGTCTTGCCGTCGGCGTTTGCCGCGGGCTTGCGTTGCTGGCGGTCCATGCCGGCCGTCGACCGGCCCGGATTCGTCTTGCCGTCGGCGTTTGCCGCGGGGGAGGCCCGCGGTTGCCCGGGTCCGGGCATGGCGGCGATGCCAGCGGGCCTGGTCCCGCCGTGGGCAAGCCGGCTTGTGGTCTTAGTCGGCCCGCGCGCAAA
>JAPYOG010000034.1 GCA_028278785.1 Candidatus Poriferisocius anaerobius
CCACCGGGGCGGTCGACAGGGTGACCCCGGCTTCGAGCACAACCCGGTCTTTGACCACGGTGCGCGACAGCGACTCGTCGAGATCGATATCCACCGCGTTGACTGCGGGCACAGCGGCAACCTCGGCCCGCTCTGCGGCCACGGCGTGCAATCCGCTGGTCAGAAGGGGCCTCTCTGAAACCAGCCGGGCGTCCTCCAGCAGCGAGCCGCCCCACTGCTGGCGGGTCATGGTCCACTCCCCTGTTCCCCGGCCTGTTCCGCCAACCGCCTGGACCTCTATGCAATTGGCCACCATCGGCAAGTCGAGGCGGGCGGCCGCCTGGGCCATGACCTCATTGCCCCGCTCGCTGCCCCCGGCCAGCACAGCGCCCGGTTCCAGCCGCCGAACCAACTCGGCCACCGCCTCCCCCCACGCCTCGGGACCGAAATCACCCAGCACGTCACCGACAACGGTATAGACCGCCTCGGCGCCGAAAGCGCCGGCTTCGGACACCAGATCAGCATCATCGGCGCCGATCAGCGCAGCGTGCAGCGGCGCCCCCATCCGACCAGCCAGGTTGCGCCCGAAAGCCAGCGCCTCCCGGGCGGCCTCGTCCATAGCCCCCCTGTCGTGCTCCAACACCACCAGCAGCATCACACCGCTCCTAGCTCTTCTTTGGCCCAAGTCCCCGTCGCCGGCGCCAAGCACGCCATCTCAGGCCACACCCAGCTCTTCCAGCACGTCCACCACAGCGGCAGCCGCCTCGGGACCGTTGCCCAGAATCTCCGTCTCGGTGACCGTCTCGCGAGGGCGGTGAAGCCGCACCAGCGACTGCCCACCGGGCTCGGCGTCGGGCACCAACTCGACGATCTCCAATTTCTTCGACGCCAGCCGCCCCCGCATCGTGGGGTATCGAGGCAGGTTGATGCCCTCTTTGACCCCGACCGCGGCCGGCATGGGCAGCTCGTACACCTCGAAACCGCCGTCGATCTCCCGGCGGGCCCGCACCACCCCGTCGCCAGCCTCAAGGTCCGCCTCGATACCCTTGATGCCGTTCACGATGGGACGGCCCAGGGCGTAGGCCACCCGGATCCCAACCTGAAAGCCCCCCGAGTCGGCCGACTCGTTGCCGAACACCAACAGGTCGAAGGGGCCGTCTGCCGCCTCCAGGCCGCGGATGGCGCCGACGAGCGCGGCCGCTGTGCGCTGGGGGTCCCAAGCCGAGCCGTCGGTGGTCACCAGCACGCCGTGGTGGGCACCCACCGAAGCGGCGTAGCGAAGCTGCTCGGCGGCCTCGGGCGGCCCCAGAGTCAGCACGGTCACCTCGCCGCCGTGGCGCTCCACAAGCTGCACGGCCTCCTCCACCCCGCACTCCTCATGCGGGCTGGTGGCGAAGCCCAAGTGGGTGGCGTCAACCGCCAAGGCGTCGTCGGCCACGTTGATCTTGGCCCCCGGCGCCGGCACACGCTTCACACAGCACAGAATCCTCATGGCAACAGCTCCGCTAGCTCCGCTAGCTCCTCAGCCGGGTGTCGTCGGGATCGAACACCGCGCCGGTGCCGGCCACCTTCACCGGGAACAGCTCGTTCATGTACATCACCTGGAGGTCGGTGCCGGGCTGGGCCAGCTCGACAGGGAGATAGGCCATCAGCAAGTGCTTGCCCACCGACGGCCCCGGCCCTGCGGTGGTCACCCGCGACACCCGCCCGTGGGAGTCGGTGATCCGCCGTCCGTCCTGGGTCAAGATGGGCTCATTGCCCCCCTGCATGTAGCGCTTGCGGCCCTGGCTGTCGGTCAGGTCCTCCACAGTCAGCACGCACATGGACACCGCTGGGTCGCCCGACTCCCGGGCGGCCAGGTAGGGCTCCTTGCCGATGAACGGCGCTGCCTTCACCTTGGGCCGGGCCAGGCCGGCCTCCAGCGGGTTGTACTCGCTCTCCAGCTCGGCCCCCATGAGCCGGTAGCCCTTCTCCAAGCGCCCCGACGTGCCGTACACCCCGCCGCCGGTGGGGCGCATCCCGTAGTCGGCGCCCACCGACATCAGGGCATCCCACAGCGCAGGCCCGTCGTCCCAGGCGGCGTAGATCTCCCAGCCGGTGTCGCCCACATAGGAGATGCGGAACAGCACTGCCTCAATGGTGCGACCGCCGCAGTCCAGCTCAACGTCCACCAGCGAGCCATAGGGCGACCCGGCCTGGCTGAGGTCTTGGCTGGTCAGCGCGCCGATCACATGGGGGGCGTTGGGCCCCCACACCCCGAGGGTGGTGATCTGGTCGGTGACGTTGGCGAAGGCCACCGAGCCGTCGACAGGCATGTGGCGGCGGGCCCAGAACTCGTCGCGCCCGCCGTCGAACACGCCGGTCACGATGCGAACCCGCTCGGCGCCCATCCGCATCATGGTCAGATCGGAGTGGAACCCCCCGTCGGGGGTCAGCCACGGGGTGTAGATGGATCGGCCCACCGGCACGTCCACCTTGTTGACCGCCAGGTAGTCGGCGTAGGCCACCGCGCCCGGCCCGGTCAGCTCGAAGATCTGGAAGGCGCTCAGATCGACCATCCCGCAGTTCTCCCGCAGGTTGAGGTGCTCGGCCACCGTGATGGGGCTCCACCACCGGGCGTCCCACTCCACCTCCCGGCCCTCCACCTCGTAGCGGTCCACCAGGTCGGCGTTGGACTCGAACCACTGGGGCCGCTCCCAGGTGCGGGCTTGGAAGAACGCGGCCCCTAGGGCCTGCTGGCGTGAGAAGTAGGGGCTGACCCGCAGGTTGCGGCGGCTCTCCCACTGCTCCTGGGGGTGGACGATGCCGTAGGTCTTGTTGAAGTGCTCCGCGGAGCGGGCCCAGATGTGCTCGTCGCCCCGCTCCTCGGTATAGAAGCGGGACACATCGGCGCCGTGGACGTCGATCACCCGGGGATAGCCGAAGGTCATCCACTCGGCCACCACCTGGGCCATCCCCGGCCCCTCCTTCACCCAGATGGCCGCAGCCGACCACAGGTTGCGGACCTCGGGCAGCTCCCCGAGGCACGGCATAGCGTCGGGGGTGAGCGACAGAAGCCCGTTGATGGCGTATTTGATCTCGGCGTCGCCCAGCATGTCCATCAGCTCGATGGCCTGCTCCATCTGGAGGTCGAAATCGTCGGGGGTGAACGGCATCTCGGTGGGCGACAGGGCGGATTCCTCGTTGGAGGGGATGTCGTCGGGGTGGTGGAAGATTGGCCGGTGGGCGTAAGACCCCACCTCCATCGACCCGGACGACTGGCGCTCATAGCAGAAGGTGTCCATGTCCCGCACGATGGGATAGCCGATCTCGTTGTTGGTCTCGGCCAGGATGTCGAGCGGGCCGACGTCCGCCATCTGATGCACCGCGGGCACCAGCGGGATGTAGGCGTCGGCCATGTTGGCCACCCGGTTCGACCACACCCCGCAGGCGATCACCACGTAGGTGGTCTCGATGGTGCCCTTGTCGGTGACCACCGCCTTGACGGTGCGGTCGCCGGGGTTGGGGCCGTCTTCGGTGATGATGTCGAGCACCTCGGTGTTGGCCGCCACATGGCAGCCCCCGTTCACCGCCACGTTGCGCATCTGGGTGCCGGTCTCCAGCGAGTCCACCACCGAGACCGTGGGGCAGTAGAAGCCCTCCAGCACGATGTCGGTGTTGACGAACGGCACCAGCTCCTTGACCTGTTCGGGGGTGAGCAGGTGGGCCTCGACGCCCCAGGCGACCGCCGAGGTCATGCGCCGCTTGAGCTCGTCAACCCGCTCCTGGGTGCGGGCCACCTCGATGCCGCCGGAGTCCACAGAGAGCCCCAGGTCGCGGTATTGGTTGGCGCTCTGCTCCCCCAGCAGGCACATCTCCTTGTTGTGGTCCACCGGGAAGATGAAGTTTGAGGCGTGTCCGGTGGACCCGCCGGGGTTGGGCAGCGGGCCCTTGTCCAGCAGCACCAGGTCGGTCCAGCCCAGTTTGGCGAGGTGCCCGACCAGGCAGTTGCCCACGATTCCCGCGCCTATGACCACGCACTTTGCCTTTTCAGGTAACTCAGCCATGCTCTGCCTCCATCGCCTCCACCGTGTGGACCTTGCTCAACTCATTGCCCATCATGTTGCCCAACTCGCTCCCTCTGCGGGTGCTGCTTGCCAGCAAGTATTGCACTTCTGGTCCGTATTATGGTACAGTTCCGTCATGCGGAACGACTCAGCCAGTCTATCGCGGTGGAATGAACCGCAAGCGATCGAGCCGAATCCCGATTTGCGGGAACTCGCTCACAGCGCAGTTTTCGAGGTGATTCCCCTCAACAGCGCCCATGAGGCCATCGACGCGCTGCCCCCCGGGTCCCGCGTGTCGGTCACCGCATCGGCCGCCAAAGGCCAGGACGCCACGCTGGAACTGGCCCAAGAGCTGCTGAGACGGGGCCACCGCGTCACCCCCCACTTCTCGGCCCGCTTGATGAGAGACCGCGGCCACGTCAAGGATCTGGCCGGCTGGGCCAAGGACACAGGGGTGACCAGCGCCTTCGTCATCGGCGGAGATGCCGCCGAGCCGGGGGCCTACCACGACGCCCACAGCTTCATGCAGGACCTGTTCGAGCACGACCACGGCCTCGACACGGTGGGAGTGGCGGCCTATCCCGACGGCCACCCCCTCATCGCCGAGGACGCTCGCCGGCGCGCCCTGTTCGCCAAGCAGGAACTGCTGGCCGAGGCCGGGCTGCGGGGCTATTGCAGCACCCAGATGTGCTTCGACCCGGCCCGGATCATCGCCTGGCTCAAGGCCGAGCGAAACAACGGGCTGACGCTCCCGGTGCATCTGGGCATCCCCGGAGCGGTGGAGCGCACCAAGCTGCTCACCATCGGCGCCCGCCTCGGGGTGGGCCAGTCGCTTCGCTACCTCCGCAAGAACCGCCGCACGGTGGCCAAGCTGCTGGGCGCCTCAGCCCACGACCCATCCGAACTGCTCGAGGCCCTCAGCAGCCAGCTCGCGCCCTTAGACATCAAAGGCCTCCACGTCTTCACCTTCAACCAGATAGAAGCCACCGCCGCCTGGCACCACGCCCTCCTCCACGGCTGACAACCCCCCGGCGGGCGGCCGGCGGCGGGCGGCCGGCGGCAGAAGTCAGGCTCGGGCGTCGATGACCCGCAGGGGCCCGTCCCAAGCGATCATCTCCCGGTCGGTTGTGATCAGGTCGCATCCGGAGAGTATCGCCGTGGCGACGATCATTCGGTCTGCTGGGTCGCGGCCCGCATACCCCTCGCTGGCCAGCCTTCCCGCCCGCAGCGCCATGTGAGCGTCCAACGGAATCACCCGGATTCCGTCTTGAATCACATGCCTGTACAACTCTTCGGCATCAACGCCGATCTTGCCTTTCTCAGCGAGCGCGGCGATCTCCAAAAACGTGATGGAGCTGAGGGCCGCCTCTCCGCTCGCCGCGGCGGCGTCAACCAATCGTGTCGCCGCTCGGCTCACCTCGTGCTCGCGATTCCTATCCGATCGCAGAACCACGTTGGTGTCCAAGAGCAGGGCAGGCATCAGCCGGTCACCTCATGGGTGGGACACCAATCGGCGTCCCACTCGCCTTCCCATATGTTGTCGATGTCTGCGCCCGGCGCCGCTTCGATGATCTCACCCAGCCGTTCCCAAAAGCTCGTGGGCTGCTTCGGGAACGGTGTTACAACGGCCACCGGCCGTCCGTTCTTCGTGACGGTAACGGGGTTGCCGTCCTCTTCTACCCGATCCAAGATGCGAGAGCAGTTCGCCCGGAATTCTGACAGTGGGATCGAATTAGGGGCCGATTCGGACTCGGCAATGGTTGACACGGACGCCTCCCCCTCTTTCTGTACAAGTCGATTGTACTGCATCAACAGGTTCAGGACAAAGCGTCTTCGAGCGAGGGTCGCATCTGGTATTGCCCCGACATGGTGTGGGGGTGTACAGGTTTTGGCCCCGGCGGATCTGTGTCGGCACGGCGGCGCCTATGGCCTTAAGGTGGTCGTCCACATCGTTGGCCGCCACATTGCCCGGGCGCTGCCTGGCCCCACAGCGGCTCTCCCCACATTCCGAAGGGACTCGTCGAGCGGCCGCACTTGTTCTTCATCCACGATCGCTCCCACGATCTGTAGGTACCGATGCCGTGTCAGACTTCCCCGAGCCGAGCCGGTCTCGTCGATGTAAACGAAGCGCGCCACCTACCGATTGTACGAACGGCCCACGCGGGATCACGGACCCTGGAACTCAGACAGCCGGCAGAAACGCAGAGGAACGCCACTCCTGAACTGCCACAGTGAACGCGACCCTCTCACGGTCGACGATCCCGCCCTCCGCGTCACGCACGTTCCAGACCAGCACGAACGGCGGCCCGCCCACCGTCCGACACAACCGACCCTGTCACAGGACACCACTACTGTGTCCCTAATGAGCGAACGGTTGTTCGACTTGCCTGCCGGGGATCCTCACCGGTCGCGGCGTGAGCGATTAGTGTCGGAGGCAATGAAGCGCCGCGACCAGCAGGGTTCGGCGATGCCGTACCGACGCGTGGCCTCTGGTGACGGTGGCCTCGTAGGTCGGATGGGTGGATCTGTGCTGATCTGTGGGCCGGCGTTGGATGGGCTCGACATGCTGCCGGATCGCAGCGTGCGCACTGTGGTGACGTCGCCGCCGTATTGGTCGCTTCGCGACTACGAGACAGATGGGCAGATCGGGCGGGACGACGCGTTGGGCGATTACATCAAGAGCATTGCGGTGACCTTCGACAAGGTGCGCCGGGTGCTGACCGATGACGGCACGGTGTGGCTGAATGTGGGTGACAGTTACACCTCGGGCAACCGTCGTTACCGGGCTCCGGATCGCAAGAACCGGGCCCGGGCGATGCGGGTTCGCCCGTCGACGCCAGAGGGGCTGAAGCCTAAGGATCTCATAGGGGTTCCCTGGCTGCTGGCTCTGGCGTTGCAGGACGCGGGATGGTGGCTGCGTTCGGAGGTGATCTGGCACAAGCCGAATGCACATCCCGAATCGGTAAAGGACAGGCCCACCAAGTCTCATGAGACGGTGTTCTTGTTGTCCAAGAGCCAGGACTACTACTACGACGTGGACGCGGTGCGAGGTCCCAACGACAGGCGGCTTCGCACCGTTTGGGACATCAACACCGAGCCCCGCCGGCGCGCTGACAGCGGCGTGGACGATCATCCCGCGGTAATGCCGATGACGCTGGCCCGCCAGTGCGTGATGATCACAAGCAAACCCGGCGACATGGTGCTCGACCCTTACGCCGGGTCGGGAACGACGCTGCTGGCCGCTCGCGAGTTGGGTCGCCGCTGGGTGGGCATCGAGTTGAACCCTGCCTTCGTTGACCTGATCGAGCATCGTCTGGCGCTGTGAGCGACCGGGAGGCCCTCAAGCGGCGTATCGACGATCTGTCGCCAATACGGGTGCGGTTCGTGGCCCGCATGGTCGATTCTCTGGCCGACCCGCCCCGGGTCCAGTTCCCGGAATCAGAACCGACCTGGATTACCGCTGTGCCGGACTGGATCGAGTACTTCGGGCTGATGATCTCTGCTCACCACGGCATTACGACTGAAGCTCTCGGGCTCACAAGCTTCGAGTCGGCCTTCCGCAACACATGCGAGGCCGTCGATTGGTCTTTGGATCCGCCCAGCTCGGCCACGCAGCGCTTCGTGGACCTGACGGTTGAAGCGGCCGACGGACGCGAGCGCAGATTGTCCCTGAAGTCGACCGCGGCGCGACATCTGTCTGAGACGACCGCGCACATCTCCAAGCTGACCGAAGCGGCCTGGATTCAAGATGTCCGTTCGGCACGCACGCGCAGGGAACACACGCTTGGGCTCTTTGAGGAGTACTGCGCCGCAGTTGACGCGATCGTGATGCTGAGGGCGTTCCGAGTCGATCGAACCACGATGCCGCACCGCTACCAGCTCATCGAGATCCCCACCGCTATCTTCGAATCGCTCGCCGACGCGCCCCAATCCGCGTTCGAGGCCGACGGACCCACCATCGACTGTGCGTATGACGAGAGTCCAGCAGCAGCTCGGGTCTCGCTCGACAGGTCCGACGCCAAGATCACTGTCAAGCAGATCCAACTCTCCGTGTGCGACATCCACGCCGAATGGGAGCTACAGCCCTGATAACCGCCATGAAAACCGCCTACCTGCGCCCCGACGGAGTAGCCGTCATCCCAATCACCACCCTCGGCCCCTAATGGGCGTTCACCGGTTCACACCACGATCAAGGGCCACCCCACCCCAGACCACAAGCTGCACCGCGCCCAGCAATCGCCAGACGGTTTTGGTTTGGAGGAAGCCGTCGAGGGCTTCTATGCCGTTGTCGCGGCCGTAGCCCGACTGCTTGAAGCCGCCGAAGGGGGCCATGTAGCTGATGTTGCGATAGGTGTTGATCCACACCGTCCCCACTCGGAGCGCTCTCGACACCCGGTGGGCCCGGCGGATGTCGTTGGTCCAGATGCCCGCGGCCAGGCCGTAGTCGCTGTCGTTGGCCAGCTTGACCACCTCGTCCTCGTGTTCGAAGTCCAGCACCGCCAGCACCGGGCCGAACACCTCCTCGCGGACGATGGTGGTCTGGTTGGTCACCCCGGTGATGACGGTGGGGCGCACGAACCGTCCGCCCAGAACCGGGTCGACCACACCGCCGGCGGCAATAGTGGCCCCCTCTGCCCGGGCCTGCTCGATCATGGACAGGATCCGGTCGCGCTGGGCGTCGGACGCGGCCGGCCCCATCTCGGTGGCCGGGTCGGAGGGGTCGCCCAGCACAATCCCACCAGCCCGGGCCACCACCCGGCGGACCACCTCGTCGACGATGTCCCGGTGGATGTAGGCCCTAGACCCGGCAACGCAGGTCTGCCCGCCGGCCGCGAATATCCCGGACAGCAGCCCGTTGGTGACCGCCTCGGGATCGGCGTCGGCAAAGACGATCTGGGGCGACTTGCCGCCCAGCTCCATCACCGTGGGGGTCAGGTTGTCGGCCGCGGCCCGGGCCACATGCTTGGCGGTGGCCCCACCCCCGGTGAACGTCACCTTGTCGATGTCGGGATGGGATGCGATGGCCGCGCCCACCTCGGCCCCGCCAGTCACCACGTTGACCACCCCGGGCGGGAACCCGGCCTCGGCAGTCCGCTCGGCCAGCATCAGCGCGGTCACCGGGGTGATGTCCGACGGCTTGACCACCACGGTACACCCGGCGGCCAGCAGCGGGGCCAGCTTGCAGGTCAAAAGGGCCAGCGGAGAGTTCCACGGGATGATGGCCCCCACCACCCCGACGGGCTCGCGCTCGGTGTACACCAAGAAGTTGGGCGACCCGGGACCGCTCGACGCCGGACATCGCGGCCCAGGGGCCGTCGCTGAAAGCCCGCCGGGCCGCCCGGACGGCATCGTCAACCGCAGCGGGGTCGTCGGCCACCTCGGCCCAGGGCGCCCCGGTGAAGGGGTTGGACGTGGACATGCGACGTCGGTTGGGCGGGGGAGCGAACCCCCCGTCGATCCAGTTGTCGTAGATCTCCATCACTGCTCCTCCTGTGATCTGGCATCGGTTGACCCTACCCCCGCCCCCTGTTGCACAGCGTGCTCCTCGCCAACCTGAAGACAGAATTCTCCTAAGAGGCCGAGCGGATAGGTGAACCACATCGTTTCCTGAATCGCTCGGCGGACGCGCGGATTGGCGCGTATCCGCAGGTAAAAGGTTTCTCAATGAGGTATCCCTCGACAGCGTTATCCCAGGTAGGCTACCTATCCGCGCGCCCTCTAAGCCGCACCGCTTGCAGCCGGTAGGCCAACACGCTGGCTGGAAGCGCTATTTCCGCTCATGGCCCGATGACGTCCTACCGGTTCCCCTGAAAAGCGGGAAGCTCGTGTCATGTGCGGTTGCTGCGCGACTCGCCCTATAGAAGAATCATGAGCGATCTTGAAAGCCCGGAGAGCTGCCAAATGGACAAATCCGAACCAGACGTGATCGCCGGAGCGCTGGAAAGGCCGTCAGGCGCGCGCTTCGTGCGGTGCGCGCTTCAGGTGAACCCACATCACTACCGCGAGAGTTACAAGAGCTCACCCAACGACGGCGACGCGCAGAGCTATGCGGCCAGTCTCGTGGGCAAGGCCCGCGAGCTCGGAATAGGAGTGCTTGCGATCACCGACCACAACAGCGTGCAAGACATCGAGACGTTCCGCGCGGCGGCAAACGGTTCAGGCATCACCGTGCTGCCCGGTTTCGAGCTCGAGTCGACCGACGGAATTCACATCCTGTGCATCTATGACTCGGGCGCCACCACAGGTCATCTGAATCGACTCCTAGGCGAATTCGGCATCCGCGAGCCAGAGCCTTCAAGAGACAATTGCAGCCAGGACTTCGCCACGATTCTGGAGATGGTCTCCAGCCAGGGAGGGATCGCCATCGCAGCACACGCCGTTGGGGAAAAAGGGCTGTTCAAGGCCCTCCAAAAGAGTGCTCGGGCGCTGGCGTGGAAGAACGAGAACCTGTTGGCGATACAGATTCCCTCGTCGATTGACGCGCTCGACGAGGGGGAGCGCTCAATCCTCAGGAACAATGAGCCGGAGTATGCCCGCCCTTACGGGGCCGGCCGCCGTCAAGCGATTGCCGTGGTCAATGCCAAAGATATCGCCAGCGTGAGCGATCTAAGCCATGAGGGAGCGACCACCCTGATCAAGTTCGCCGGCCAGCCCAGCGTCGAGGGTCTGCGACAGGCCTTTCTCGATCCCGATTCTCGTGTCCGTCTCAACACCGATGAGGCGCCTGAGGAGCATTCCGAGCTGGCGGCCATTGCGTGGGAGGGCGGTGGTTTTCTCGATGGCGGTGCGATTCGCTTCAACCCGAATCTGAACGTGCTCATCGGCGGGCGAGGCACGGGCAAGTCGACCGTGATCGAGAGCATCCGCTATGCCCTGGGCCTCGAGCCTGCGGGTGGCGAAGCACTCAACGCCCACCGCGACATCGTCCGCCATGTGCTTTGCAGCGGCACCAAGGTGTCGCTGCTGGTGCGCTCGCTGCATCCCGCCGAACGCCGGTATCGCATCGAGCGGACCGTTCCGAATCGGCCGATGGTTCGCAATGACAAAGGCGAGCTATTGGAACTGCGGCCGATTGACGTGCTGCCCCGCGTCGAGGTGTTCGGCCAGCACGAGATCTCTGAGCTCACTCGCAGCGATTCCAAGCTCACCATGCTCCTTCACCGCTTTGCGCGTTCCGATACCGACCTCGACGCACGCAAGGCCGGCATTCAGCGCTCACTGCAAGCCTCCCGAGTAGCAATACTCGAAGCCGCTGAAGAACTCGCCTCAATCGACGAGCGCCTCGCCGAGCTACCCCGGCTTGAGGAAACCCTGGAGCGGTTTCAAGACGCTGGTCTCGAAGACCGCCTCAGAGACCAGAGCCTGCTGGTTCGCGAGGCTCGGATAGTCGAATCCATCTCGGAACGCCTACAGCCGTTACACGAAGTCCTGGCGACGCTTCGCCAAGAACTGCCCCTCGACCGCGCCTTTCTGTCAGAGCGCTCATTAGCGCAATTGCCCGGCGCCCCGATCCTCGACAAGACGAACTCGGTGCTAACGGAGCTGAGCGACGCGCTTGAATCGGCGGCAAAGAAGATCGAGAGCGCCTTGGAACGGGCTCAGCAGGGCATCGGCGCAATCACCGCGGAGTGGTCAGCGCACAAGTCGGCGATCGATCAGCAGTACGAGGCGATTCTGCGCGAACTGCAAAAGTCAGCCGTGGACGGGGAGGAGTTCATCCGCTTGCGGCGCAGCATCGAGAACCTGCGCCCCCTTCAAGAGCGGCGCAGTGTGCTCGAGAAACTGCGGAGCGAGGAAGTCCAGCGGCGGCGCAATCTGCTTGACGAGTGGGAGAACGTCAAGGCCAGCGAATTCCGCGAGCTTTCCAAGGCGGCGAAGCGGGTGAGCAAGCGACTCAAGGGCTACGTCAAGGTCGAAGTCACCGCCGCGGGAGATCGAAAGCCGTTGACGAGCTTGCTGAAAGACGAGATCGGCGGCCGGCTGGACGTCGCGATCCGGCAGCTCAAATCAGCCGAGGACCTGTCCCTCACCGATCTTGCGGCGCGCTGTCGCGCAGGGGCCGCAGAGCTGACGAAGCGCTTCGACATCACTCGGACACAAGCCGAGAACATCGCCGCAGCGGGCGAGAGCACGCTCATGAAGATCGAGGAGCTGGAGCTGCCGCCAACAACAAAGTTGCTCCTGAACACATCGGGCAGCGCGACAGAGGAATCGTGGCAGTCGCTCCGCAAATTGTCGAAAGGCCAGAAGGCCACCGCTGTGCTGCTGCTATTGCTGCTTGAATCCGATGCGCCGCTAATAATCGACCAGCCTGAGGACGACCTCGACAACCGCTTCATCAGCGAGGTCATCGTCGAGAAAATGCGAGAGAGCAAGAGGCAGCGCCAGTTTGTCTTCTCGACGCACAACGCGAACATTCCCGTGCTAGGTGACGCTGAGCTCATATTGGGCCTCGACGCCGAGGGCGATGTCGACGACAGCGATTTTGCAGGACGGGCATTTCTCAGCCCCGAGCACATGGGATCAATCGATACGCCTGCGGTTCGGGCTCTGGTAGAAGAAATCCTCGAAGGCGGCAAGGAAGCGTTCGAGCGCCGTCGCCGCAAGTACGGATTCTGAAGGCAACAGATGAACCAGACAGACCTGCTCCGACTGATCGCCGATGGCGAGAGCCCGCGAGCGGATTTCAAGCGGGACGACATGCAGCCGGTCAAGATCGCCGGGGTGATCGCCGGGCTGCTGAACCTCGAAGGCGGTCAGGTGCTGCTCGGTGTCGAGGATGACGGCGAGATCTCGGGGCTGTCGCGTGCGGCTGCAAAAGCCGAGGAGTGGGTCATGCAGGTTGCCCGCGATCACCTGTCGCCCTCCGTCATCCCAACCTGGGAGGTCACCGAATGCGAAGGCGGCGCCATGGTCGGAATTGTGACCGTGCCGCCCAACGCACCCGACAAGCCCTACAAGTGCAAACAAGGAGCGCACTGGGTTACCAAGGTCCGGGTCGGCACCACGACACGCGATGCCACTCGCGAGGAGGAACAGCGGCTATACCAGCAATCGGGCGGTCTGCGCTACGGCCTCAAACCGGTACCAGGCGCCGGTGTGGCGGACCTCGATTCCCGACGCCTGAAGGACTACTTCGCGCGCATCCGCGGCGATACCGAGATGCCCAACCCCGGCTCGGAGCCGTGGCGCAGGCTGCTCTGCAACCTCGAGCTGGCCATCGAAACAGGCGGCGAAACTTACGCCACAGTCGACGGGATGCTCCTGTTCGGCCAGAACGCCGGGCGATTCTTGCCGCAGTGCGGCATTCGGGCGGTGTGCTTCGCGGGCGATGAGCCCGGCTATGCCACAAAATCCGATGAGAGCATCAAAGGCCCGTTGGCGGGCTTGTTCTCAGACAGCGGCGAGTTGGTCGAGACCGGAGTCGTGGAGAGGGCTCTGGACTTCGTCAGCCGCAATACGGGCACCTCCGCGGCGCTGGAGGACGGGCGTCGTGTGGAGCGCCGCGATTTCCCCGAGGCGGCCGTCCGAGAGGTGGTGGTCAACGCCCTCGTCCACCGCGACTACAGCATCGCAGGGACCGACGTGCTGCTGTCCGTCTTCGACGATCGAATTGAAGTGCAAAGTCCTGGAAGCCTGCCCAACACCATCAGCGTCGAGGGAATGCGTGCAGGCGTGCGCTATGCGCGCAACCAGGTGCTGATGAGCATCATGCGTGACTACGGGTACGTTGAAGGGCTGGGCATGGGAATTCGCCGACAGGTCATCCCCGCCATGGCGCAGCACAATGGCACCGAGCCGGAGTTCCTCGAAGAGGAGCACCGTTTCACCGTCTGCCTGCGGAAGTAGGAGCTGCGTTGACTTCCCATCCGATGCCCCCGGCGAGCAGGCCAGCCGTGTCCGACCGTACACCTGTCTACGACGACCATCCCCCTGCTCCGCGCTGGACCCACATCGCCCTGCGGGTGGGCGACATCGGCGCCACCATCGACTGGTACACCGCCTACACCCCGCTGCGCTTGCTCGACCGGCGCGAAGACGAAATGGGCCACGGGGCCTGGATGGGCCACGGCGACTCCCCCGACTCGCCGTTCATCCTGGTGCTGGCCCAGTTCTTCCCCGAGACCGACCCGTTCAAGGATTCCCCTGTGGCCAAGCTGGCACCCTTCGCCCACCTGGGCATCGAGCTGACCAGCCGCGAGGCTGTGGAGGAAACCGCGGCCAAGGGCAGCGCGGGCGGGTGTCTGGTCATGCCCCCCACCGACATGCCGCCCCCGATCGGCTACATCTGCATGCTGGCCGACCCCGAAGGCAACATGGTTGAGTTCTCCCACGACCAGGGCGTGTACGCCCTCACCCGCCGGTTGGCCCGACAGGCCGAACCGCCGCCGCATTGAAAATCCGCCCTGCCAGTGGTTACCTATGACCGATGCAATGCATGGCATTGCCAACCTAGGGATTTGAGCCGTCAGACCAGGAGTTGCCCATGACCGATGTAATGAAGGGTGTCCGCATCCTAGAAGTGGCCGAGCACACCTTCGTGCCCGCCGCCTCGGCGATTCTGGCCGAGTACGGCGCCGAGGTCATCAAGATCGAGCACGTGGAGCGGGGCGACGCCATGCGGGGGCTCGCGTCCAGCGGCACGGTGCCGCTGAGCGACGGCGCCCATGTGTTGCTGGAGCACTCCAACCGGGGGAAGAAGAGCCTGGGCCTCGACCTGACCGCCGAAGCCGGTCTCGACATCCTGTACCGCCTGGCCAAGACCTCCGACGTGTTCTTGCACAACAAGCTGCCCAGGGTCCGCAAGAAGCTGCGGATCGGCCTCGACGACATCCGCGCGCAGAACCCCGACATCATCTATGTGTCGGGGGGCGGCCAGGGTGAGAGGGGCCCCGACGCCGACAAGGGCTCTTACGACTCGCTGGCCTACTGGGCCCGGGCAAGCGTGGCCTCCTCCCTCACGCCGCCGGACAGCGAGCAGATGCCAGCCCCTCCCGGGCCTGCTTTCGGCGACTCCATCGGCGCCATGACCATAGCCGGGGGCATCATGGGGGCCTTGTTCCACCGGGAGCGCACCGGCGAGGCCACCACCGTGGATGTGTCTTTGCTGAGCGCGGGCATGTGGTCGATGGGGGCGACCATCGCCATATCGCTTCAACATCAGATGCCGTGGCGGGGCCGACCCAAGAACATGCCCAACCGCAACCCCCTGGCTGGAAACTATAGGACCAAGGACGGCCGGTTCATCAGCCTCACCTGCCTGCAAGCGGGCAAGTACTGGGCCGAGGCCGCCGCAGCGGTGGGACGCCCGGAGCTGGCCGACGACGAGCGGTTCTGCGACGCCGGGGCAATAGCCGAGAACTGCGCCGCCGGCGTGGAGATGCTGGCCGAGGCCTTCGCCGAGCGCACTCTGGACGAGTGGCGCGAGGCTCTGGAGAACTTCTCCGGGCAGTGGGCTGTGGTGCAGGACAATATCGAGGTGGCCGACGACCCGCAGGCGATGGCCAACGGATACGTCCAGCACTACGAGTCAGGCGAGGGCCATCCCTTCAGGCTGGTTTCGCCCCCAGTCCAATACGGCGGCAAACCGGCCGCCCCCCGCAGAGCCCCCGCCTTCAACGAGCACGGCGACGACATCCTCCAAGAAGTGCTGGGAATCGACTACGAGCGGATCATCGATCTGAAACTCCAGAACGTAATCCCCTGATGGTCCGCCTGCGAATTGGACAGGGCCTCCTGCTGGGCATCACCTCGTTGGCTGCGGTGCTGGCGGCCGCTGTGCCGTCGGCCGGGGCGACGGCAAACGGTGTGGAGTTCCCGCCGCAGGGCGGCGAACTGGGGCTGGACATCGGCGAAGATCTGGCGCCCGACTCGCTGGACCCGGAAGGTTCGCTTGGTCCCGCAGACGGTCTTGGTCCCGCAGACGGTGCAGGAC
>JAPYOG010000035.1 GCA_028278785.1 Candidatus Poriferisocius anaerobius
GGCTCCATCGTGGTGCGCGACATCGAGGACACCACCGGCACCATCGGGTTCAACGCCGCCACCGGGACCACCGAGGATTTGGTGGCCGCTGGCGTTATCGACCCGGCCAAGGTGACCCGGGCCGGTTTGCAGAATGCGGCCTCCATCGCCGCCATGCTGCTCACCACCGAGGCCTTGGTGGCCGACAAGCCCGAGCCCCCTGCCCCTCCGATGCCCCCTGGTGGCGACCCCATGGGCGGCATGGGTGGAATGGGCGGCATGGGCGGCATGATGTAGCCGACGGCTTCCGCCGATCATCCAAAGAACACTTCTGGGGGCCACCATCGCGACTGAGCGGGGTGGCCCCCAGTTCATTCCCCGCCCGCAGCAATGGCGCCCGGGCGGACCCCCGCCATGGGCCGGCCTCCACCCGTCGGAACGGCGAGTGGACTTGGGTCAGTTGCGTACCGCGCTGCACGGTCGCCGGCAGGCCACCTGGGGGGATACCTCTCCGACCGGACAGGAGCGGCGCTCTGCGGTGCTGGCCCTGCTCTACCCCAACGGCGAAGACGTCGGCGTTGTGCTTATCCGCCGAGCCCAGCATCTCCGTTCCCACGGCTGGGAGGTGGCCTTCCCCGGCGGTCGCCAGGAGCCCGGCGACTCCGACTTGCTCGACACCGCCAAGCGAGAGGCCCGCGAGGAGATCGGCCTCGACCCCGACTGCCCCGAGATCATCGGCCGGATCGACCGCTGCATCACCGTGGGCAGCCGGTCTTTGGTGCATCCGTTCGTAGGGGTTCTGCCCGGCCCTCCCGAGGGGTTGGTCCCCGACCCCGCCGAGGTGGAGTCCATCCTCTTTGTGCCCACCGCAGAACTGCTCTCCGATGAAGCCTGGCGTGAGGAGATCTGGTCCACCAGCGGGAACGACCGCACCGTCACCTTCTTCGAGCTCTGCGGCAACACCATCTGGGGCGCCACCGCCACCATGCTCCGCCAACTCCTCACCATCGCCACCGGCTGAAAATCCGCTTGACGCCAATGACCCAACTGCTTGCAGCTTCGACGTAAACTGGGCGTACCGTGCCACAACGACCGGCAGATCTTCCTGATTTCGAGAACCCGCCCGTCCGCGAGGTGGCGATCGCGGGCCATTTTGAGCCGCTCATTGGGCTTCGGCAAGCACATATGGGCTTCTTCTGGTCGAAGATCAAGGACCAGTTCCCAGAAGTCGAAGACCGCGAACCCCTAGCACCACACCTGGAGAATTTGGAGAACAAGGCGAGTAGCCCCTTGTTCCATCTGGAGATGATGAGCAGCCCAATGCCGAACCGTGCATGGTTCGCAGCATCTGACCACTCAGAACTTCTCCAACTTCAACGAGACCGCTTCGTTCACAACTGGCGATACCAAAAAGACAGCTACCCCCACTTCGAGCCTCTTCTCGAACGCTTTACCGAGGGGTTCAGCATGCTTAGCATGACTCTCCAGGAGCTGAGCCTCCCTCAACCTCGGCTAGTCCATGCTGAGGTGACATACGTCAACTTGATCGAGACGCCAGCTCTTGACGACTTTCTCACCGTTGTGAACAGCCCCAACCTGAGTGCGGGCGGTGTGAAGTCGCACGGGGCATCCGGGCAGCTCGCCCTTAGATTTCCAGTCGAGAGTGACGGAAGGGTCATCGGCAGCCTGTACGTTGAGTGCTCGCCAACCAGGCTGTCCGATCCCGAGGTCGAGGGCTTTCAGATGATGCTGACTTTCAGAGCACCGCTACCAGAATCCAATGTCAGCACACTTCATGATCTCTTGCTCCTGGGACGAAGCGCAATTGTTCATTCATTTACAGGATTGACCGAAACCAAGTACCACGAAAAGTGGAGGCGAATTCAATGACTATGACAGTTGAGCAGCCAAGCACCGCGTTCATTGAACCGAACCCAAAGCTACCCTGGTCAATACACGAAACCATGGACACTCCGCGTCCGACACCAATGGCAACAGTAGTCTGTCGTGAAGAAACTCAATGGCTACCCCTCATCATAGAGCGGCTCAACGAACTGGTTGCACTCCCACAAGGCTGGGGAGGGCCTGCCACTGAGCCCCCCACACCGAGCGTTGCCCTTGCTTGCTTAGAAGCACTCAATAGATTTATGCCGCGCGCTGTTGCTGTTCCTGCGATTCTGCCCACCCCAGAAGGTGGAATACAGTTCGAATGGCACTGTGGTGGATGGGACCTCGAAGTTGAGTTCAGCTCTGACGGATCAGGAGAGTTCTGGGGGAAAGATCACGTTGGACAGCAAGATATCAGTGGTCCCGTTGATCTCTATGAAGATTTGACGCTCGCTCTAAAGACCCTCAGCGATCGTCGAAACAGTTAACATACTGATCCGTGGTAGCAGAAGATGACAGCGGAGTCAACGACAACGAGCAGCTGTACCGGCGTGTTCTTCATCGCATCAAAGACTTCCTAGTGTACGACGATAATCTTGACCGATGGACTCCAGGAAACGCTGCACTTGCATTTGATCCAGACTTGTCCATCTACTTGGCAAGCAAAATGACAAGCCTTGGCTTACCTATTGATAGCATCCTTGAATATCCGAAGGCTGCTGTTGTTTTTGCAATAAGGACAGGAGACGTCCGTGCTGAGAAGTTTGATGTTCAAGCGACACCTGTCATGCATACGGGATCATCTCTCGATTTGGCTCATGGCTCTATTGTGGCCGACCCCGAATGGGATAAAAACGAATTTCGGGAACGGCGTAATGAAATCCGCCGCCGGTTTAAGCATGTAGCAGGAACCATCACGGCGTCTGCGGGCAACAATGGCTGACATGGCTGAGCGACCGCACCACATGGGCCCGGAGGAGTTCCGACAGCGGGGGTATCAGGCGGTGGACTGGTTGGCGGGGTATATGGAGCGGCTCGGGGAGTTGCCGGTCAAGTCTTCGGCCGAGCCGGGCGACATCCGGGCCATGCTGCCGGCCGAGGCGCCTGAGCACGGCGAGGACTTCGCCGATGTGCTGGGCGACCTGGACCGGGTGATACTGCCGGGCATCACCCACTGGCAGGCGCCGGGGTTCTTCGCCTATTTCCCGGCCAACGCCAGCGGGCCGTCCGCCCTGGCCGACCTGGTGTCGTCGGGCCTCGGCGCCCAGGGCATGCTGTGGGACACCGGCCCCGCGGTCACCGAACTGGAGCAGCACATGCTCGACTGGCTGGCCGCCGCGCTGGGCCTGCCCGAGAAGTTCCGGGGCAACGGCGTCATCCAGGACAGCGCGTCCAGCGGCACGCTGTGCGCCGTCCTCGCCGCGCGGCACCGGGCCGGCGGAGTCGACGCCCTCCCCAATATGGTGGCCTACACCTCCGAACAGGCCCACTCGTCGGTCGCCAAAGGCCTTCGGGTGGCCGGCATCCCCGCCGAGCGTGTGCGCTTCATAGCCACCACCCCGGCCTACGCCATGCGAGCCGACCACTTGGCCTATGAGATCGTCCAAGACCGCAACAACGGCCTCATCCCGTTCTTCGTTGCGGCCACCGTGGGCACCACCTCCACCACCGCCCTCGATCCGGTGGCCGAGGTGGGCTGGGCAGCCACCAACTTCGACGCGTGGCTGCATGTGGACGCCGCCTTTGCCGGCGCCGCGGCGCTCTGCCCCGAGATGCGGTTCCTCAACGCGGGGTTGGAGTCGGCCGACAGCTACGTGTTCAACCCCCACAAGTGGATGCTTGCCAACTTCGACTGCTCGGCGCTCTACGTGGCCGACCGGGCCAGCCTCAACGAGGCGCTGTCCATCACCCCGGAGTACCTGCGAAACCCGGCCAGCGACTCGGGAGCGGTGGTGGACTACCGCGACTGGCAGGTGCCCCTGGGGCGGCGGTTCCGGGCCCTCAAGCTGTGGTTCGTGCTTCGCCACTACGGGCTGGAAGGCCTGCGGGCCCACATTCGCCGGCATATCGCCTGGGCCGCCGAGCTCGCCGGATGGGTGGAGGCCGACGACCGGTTCGAGCTGGCCGCCCCCACCGTTGTCAGCCTGGTGTGCTTCAACCATGTCGGGGGCAACGACGCCACCCGACGGGTCTTGGAGGCGGTGAACCAATCCGGCCGGGCCTACCTAACCCCCACCACCATTGACGGCCGGCTCATCTTGCGGGTGGCCATCGGCAGCCCCCAAACCGAGCGCCACCACATCGAGCAGCTCTGGAATATCATTCAATCGGCCGCCTGACTATTGGCTGTGGGTCATCTTGCATATTGGCGTAGTTCGCTTTTGACACGAGGACCGAATTCAACTCGAAAAGATGCAGCATGAACGGATACAGGATCAACCTCTATAAAATAAGGTGTGCCTAATTTAAGAGCTTCCCGTCGTTCTTCAAGTATCGACTTGCTAGAAACTGTAGTATAGAATTTCCTACGCCTCAGCAATTTATACTTTTTTTCTGGCTTCTGGAGAATATCTATCTCATTTGAAGCCGTGTGAAGAACATATCCTAGCCCATCAAGAGTTGGCTGACGAGGAGGAGCAGTCAAGTCTTCAATTTTATATACCGCCCCCAAAGCAACAACGTTTGGTAATCGATTGTTCATGTTGCTTTCCATTCGTCAATGATATGGCATGCTCATATGGTTGCGAAGGAGCGCGAGCGCGTTGCAGTAGCGGGCAAAATCCCCCAAACGCAGGATCGAAGCCTGTATCATCAGCGGTTTCCAACACAAAAGGGGCGTTGCGATGGCTGAGGTTGAGATCGGGCTGGGCAAGACTGCACGACGGGCGTACGGGTTTGACGACATCGCCATCGTCCCCACCCGGCGCACCCGCGATCCCGAGGACGTGAGCATCGCCTGGGAGATCGACGCCTACCGCTTCGACCTGCCCTTCATGGCCGCGGCCATGGACGGGGTGGTCAGCCCCGAGACCGCCATAGCCATCGGCCGGCTCGGCGGGGCGGGGGTCTTGAACCTCGAGGGGCTCTGGACCCGCTACGACGATCCCGAGCCGATCCTCGACGAGATCTCGGCCCAGCCCCCGGAGAAGGCCACCCTGCGGATGCAGGAGCTGTACGCCGAGCCGATCAAGCCCGAGCTGGCCGGCGAGCGCATCCGCCAGATCAAAGACGCTGGGGTGATCTCCTGCGCGTCGGTCACCCCCCAGCGCACCGAGCTGCTCGCCCCCCACATGCTGGCCGCCGAGCTCGACCTCATGGTCATCCAGGGCACGGTGGTCACCGCCGAGCACAAGTCGAAGCACCACCAGCCTCTGAACCTGAAGCAGTTCGTGCGACGGCTGGAGATCCCGGTGATCGTCGGCGGCTGCGCCAGCTACGACGCCGCCCTGCACCTGATGCGAACCGGGGCGGCCGGCATCCTGGTGGGCGTCGGGCCGGGCCAGGCCTGCACCACCCGGGGCGTGCTGGGCATCGGCGTGCCCCAGGCCACCGCCATCGCCGACGCCCGGGCCGCTCGGATGCGCCACCTCGACGAGACCGGGGTGTACGTCCACATCATCGCCGACGGCGGCATGTCCACCGGCGGCGACATAGCCAAGGCCGTCGTGTGCGGGGCCGACGCCGTGATGATCGGCTCCCCCCTGGCCGCCGCCCATGAGGCCCCCGGCCGGGGCTACCACTGGGGCATGGCCACCTTCCATCCCACCCTGCCACGCGGGGCCCGGGTGAAGGCCGCCACGCGGGGCACCCTGGAGGAGATCCTGGTGGGCCCGGCACGGGAGAACGACGGCCGCCTCAACCTGTTCGGCGGGCTGCGAACTTCCATGGCCACCTGCGGATACGAGTCGCTCAAGGAGTTCCAGAAGGCCGACATCATGATCGCCCCCTCGCTGCAAACCGAGGGCAAATCCCTCCAGCGGGCCCAGGGCATCGGAATGGGCCGGTGAACACCCCCCCAGACGGTGCCAGCCCAGACCGCTCGGTGCGAGACCGCTCGGTGCTGGTGGTGGACTTCGGCGCCCAGTACGCGCAGCTCATCGCCCGGCGGGTGCGAGAGGCCCGCATCTACAGCGAGATCGTGCCCCACACCATTTCTGCCGCTGAGATCGCCCAGCGCCAGCCGGGCGCGGTCATCTTCTCCGGGGGGCCGAAGTCGGTCCACGAGGAGGGATCGCCTCGAATCGACCCCGACGTGTACGGGCTGGGCATTCCCATCCTCGGCATCTGCTATGGCGCCCAGCTCATCGCCGACGAGCTCGGCGGGGAGGTGTCCCGCACCGGCATCGGCGAATACGGCCGCACCCCCATGACCGTGAGCGACCCCGGCACCCTGTTCAACCCCGGTGAAGACGCCGAGCGCCCAGTGTGGATGAGCCATTTCGACTCCATCGGCGCCCTGCCCCACGGGTTTGCGGCCACCGCCTCCACCCCCCAGGCACCGGTGGCCGCCTTCGAACACCCCGGCCGGCGCGTCTTCGGCGTGCAGTTCCATCCCGAGGTGGCCCACACCCCTGGCGGCCAGGCGGTTTTGGAGCGGTTCCTGTACCAGGGGGCCGGGCTGAGCCCATCGTGGACCACCGAGTCCTTCATCGACGAAGCGGTCGCCGCCGTCCAAGACCAGGTCGGCGGCGGGCGAGCGGTGTGCGGCCTGTCGGGCGGCGTCGACTCGGCAGTGGCCGCCGCTCTGGTCCACCGGGCTGTGGGCCAGCAGCTCACCTGCGTGTTCGTGGACACCGGCCTGATGCGCCAAGACGAGGGCAAACAGGTGATCGACGCCTTCCGCCGCTCCCAGGGCATCGATCTGATCGCGCTGAACAGCGCAGACCGGTTCTTCGACGCCCTCAGTGGCGTTGTCGACCCAGAGGAGAAGCGCAAGATCATCGGCGAGCTGTTCATCCGCGTCTTCGAGGAGGCCGCCAAACAGGTGGACGGCGCAGCCTATCTGGTGCAGGGCACGCTGTATCCCGATGTGATCGAGTCGGGCTCCGACTCGGCGGCCAAGATCAAGAGCCACCACAACGTGGGCGGCATCCCCGAGGAGATGGACTTCGAGTTGGTGGAGCCGCTGCGCGACCTGTTCAAAGACGAGGTGCGCAAGGCCGACGCCATCGTGAGGGCCGAGATCCGCTCCGCGGGGCTGGAGCGAGAGGTGTGGCAGGCTTTCGCCGTGCTGCCCGACATCCGCACGGTGGGGGTGATGGGCGACGAGCGGACCTACGGCCAGGTAGCGGTCATCCGGGCGGTGACCAGCGAGGACGCCATGACCGCCGACTGGGCCCGGCTACCCTACGAGCTGTTGGAGAAGATGTCGAGCCGGATCATCAACGAGGTGGCCGGCGTCAACCGGGTGGCCTACGACATCACCTCCAAGCCACCCGGCACCATCGAGTGGGAGTGAGCCGAGGCTAAGCCGCTGCTCTGGAGGTGATGAGCTGCACCCGCTGAGGGGTGTCGGTCTTCATGGCGTCCAGCTCGTCGCTCCAGAAGAACTTCTCCTCGCCGAACGCCGGGCGCAGCTCGTCAAGCCACGAAGCGCGCTCGTCGTAGGCCGCGAAGAACAAGCGGTTCACCCAATCCGGGTTCCGGCCCTGGGCGAACTTCAGGGCTATAACCTTCTCACCGGCGATCTCGGTGATGCCGTCCACCAGCACTTTGCCCGGCGTGGCCGACATCGACGGCCCCCGCCAGGTGCGGGCCAGACCCGACACCTGCTTATAGGCATCGGTGTAGATCTGGTAGGCCTCCACCAGCGGGACCTCGAAGTAGCGCTTGGCCCCGGTGTCGCGCTCCACGAACATGTAGTAGGGAACCGCTCCGAGCTCCACCTCGGTGGTGATCATGTCGGCCCAGACCCGGGCGCTGTCGTTCACATGGCGGATGAGCGGGGCTTGGCAGCGCACCACCGCTCCAGTGTCGATGATGCGCCGCAGCGCCTCACGGGACACATCGGTGGACAGCTCCACCGGATGCGAGTAGTGGGCCATGATGGCGAGATGCCGCCCGGATGCCACGATCTCCTCGAACAACCGCAGCAGGTTGTCGGCCTCCTCGCCGTCGGTGAACTTGTAGGGCCAATAGGCCGGCGCCTTGGTGCCGAACCGGATGGTGCTGATCTCCAGGTCGGGGTCCAGCAGCGGCTCGGCGTAGCGGCGGATCAGCTCGGTGCGCATGATCATCGGATCGCCTCCGGTGAACAGCACGTCCGACACCGTCGGGTTCAGCTTGAGATAGGAGACCAGCCGGTCTATCTCCTTGCTGGCGAACTTGAGGTCGTCGAGTTGAACGAACTGCGGCCACCGGAAGCAGTAGGTGCAATAGGCGTGGCAGGTTTGGCCCTGGGTGGGGAAGAACAGCGCCGTCTCCCGGTACTTGTGCTGCACGCCGGCCACCACCTCGTCCTCCAGATATCCGGCGTTCATCTCCACCTGGCCGGCGGGGTGCGGGTTGAGGCTCATCTGTATCTCGCGGGCGGCGGCCTTGATCTCAGGCTGCGGCGCCTCGGCCTTGATGAGGTCGGCGATACGGGCGAAGTGCTCGGGATCGAGCATGTCCTCTTGGGGAAAGGTGAGCTGGAACATGGGATCGTCGGGCACGCTGTCCCAGTCGATCAGCTGCTCGCACACGTAGTTGTTGGTCTTGAAGGGCAACACCGAGCCCACAACCCGGGTCACCGTCTTCTGGTGCTCGCTCAGCCGGTCGAAACCGGGGGTGTCTTCCAGATTGCGAAGCTGGAAGGTGCGGAAGGCGTATTGCTCGCCGTTGTCGATGCCCATTGCGGAGCCCCCCTTCGCTTGTGCGGTGGCCTTTTCAAAGTTGCAAGCGAAGATACCACAACCCACGACAACCAGCCGCGCCCAAGCCTGAAGCGGAGAGGGTGGGATTCGAACCCACGAACCACCTTGCGGCAGTTACTTCCTTAGCAGGGAAGCGCCTTCAACCGGACTCGGCCACCTCTCCAAGACCTCCACCCTAGCGGATGGCTCTTCTCCCGGCGCCATGGATTCGGGGCCGGCCCGCCGCGCGTATTGCCATCGCAGCCCGGCCGGCCCGCCGCTAGTCTGCCCCTCGGAGGGATGGC
>JAPYOG010000036.1 GCA_028278785.1 Candidatus Poriferisocius anaerobius
ACGCAATGATCCACCTCGCCGATTCGGCCGGCGTCACCCCCGGAGCGGTGGCTGACACCGTGGTGGCGCCCTACAACCAGGTTCCCGAAGTGGGCGGCGATGTGGCCGCGGTGCTGGTTGAGCCGGTGGCGGCCAACATGGGGGTCATAGCGCCAGTGCCCGGGTTTCTGGAGGGCCTGCGGGCTGCCTGCGACCGGGCCGGCGCCCTGCTGGTGTTCGACGAGGTAATCACCGGTTTCCGCCTGGCGCCCGGCGGGGCCACCGAGTGGTTCGGGGTGATCCCCGACCTGTGGTGCTTCGGCAAGGTGGTGGGCGGCGGACTGCCAGTCGGCGTGTTCGGCGGCCGGGCCGACCTCAAAGAGCACCTGGCCCCGCTGGGCGGCGTATATCAGGCCGGCACTTTGTCGGGGAACCCGCTGGCCACAGCGGCGGGCTTGGCCGCTTTGGAACAGCTCACCGCCGCTGCCTACCGCAGCCTGGCCGACACAGCGGCCCGACTGGCCGACGGCATGGCTGCGGCCGCTGCGGCCGCTGGCGTGGCCTGCACCGTGCCCCGGGTGGGATCACTGCTCGGAGTGTTCTTCTGCGCCGACGCGCCCTGCGATTTCGACCAGGCCAAAGCCGCCGCGGACAACGGCGTCTATCCCCGGGTGTTCCATGCCCTTCTTCAGTCTGGCGTGGCATTCGCCCCCGGCCCGTATGAGGCCCTGTTCCCCAGCCTGGCCCACACCGACGGTCACATCGATAGCACGGTGGAGGCATTCGCGGCCGCTTTGGAGCGGTAGCCGGCAGCCGGTTTGGCTAAGGCGCTGAAACTGCCTTGGAAACCCTCGCGGCCGCTTTGGAGAGGTAGCCGGCAGACGGTTTGGCTAAGGCGCTGAAACTGCCTTGGATACCCTCGCCGCGGCTTTGTAGATGTACTCGGCTGGCCCGGGGTCGTCGGGGTCCATCAGGTTGGCCATGATCCGCAGGGCCCATTCCATGGCCGGGCGAGACTGCATGCCGATCCGTGTGAGCTGCCGCAGCAGCGCCGGCTTGCCGATCAGGCGGGCGAATATCCGAGCCACCCGGAAGTAAGCCCCGTAGTTCTGCTCCAGCAGCTCCGGGTACCGCCGGATCACCCTGCTGTCGCCGGTGGCGATGGCCTCGGCCACCAAGTCTGCGGCCATCTTCCCTGTCTCGTAGGCGTAGTCGATGCCCTCGCCGTTGAAGGGGTTGACCGACCCGGCCGCGTCCCCCACCACCAGATGGTTCTGTCCTGCCTTGGGGCTCACCGACCCGGCCATGGGCAGACGCCCTCCCACCGGTTCCATGAGCGGCTGTTCGGGGTCGATCTCCCAATAAGAGGGCAGCGTGGCCGCGAACTCCCGCATCAGGTGAGAGGTGTTCACCGAGGTGTAGTCGCGAAACGTGGACAGCAGGCCCACGCCCACGTTCACGCTTCCGTCGCCCAATGGGAATATCCAGCCGTATCCGGGCAGCGAGTTGCCGTTGCGGTCCCGCATGTCCAGGGCGCTCTCGATCCACGGGGTGTCGTGCAGCGGGCTCTCGAAATAGGTGCGGATGGCCATGCCCTGGGGATACGCCCGGTCTCGGGCTGTTCCGAGAGCCCGTCCGAACCGGGAGTTGGCCCCGTCGGCCACCGCCACATAGCGGGCCTGTATCCGGCCGGTTTGCCCGGTGGCCTTGTCCACCACCTCGGCGCCGTCAACCAGCCCGTCGGCCAGGACCGGCCGGGTGGCTTCGGTGCCCAGGAGCAGCTCGGCCCCCGCCGCCACCGCATGGTCGGCCACCAGCTTGTCGAGATTCCGCCGCCGCACCACATAGCCGTAGTCGGGGAAAACCGAGTGCTGGGGCCAGGCCAGCTCCAGGGTGCGCTTGTGGGCCACCGCCCGCAGTCCTCCATAGCGGTGATAGCGGGTGAGCTCGTCGCCCAAGCCCATGTCGTTGAGCGACTTGACCGCCCTTGGGGTCAGGCCATCGCCGCAGGTCTTGTCTCGGGGAAACTGCTTGCGCTCCACCACCACCGCGTCGAGGCCTTGTCGGGCCGCCCAGTAGGCGGTGGCAGCTCCCGCCGGACCGCCGCCGATTACCAGCAGATCGCGACGAGGCGTCAGCCCGCTCCGATCCCCGCGCTCGCCATCAGGCTGGTCAACGTGCTGGGGAAGATCTGCCCGATGTCGAACTGGCTGGGCACTGCCCCCTCGGCTTCGAACAGTTCTTCGAGGTCATGCAGGTCGGCCTCGGCGGCGCCTCCCAATTCCACCCTCTCGAAGTAGACCACGGCCAAGATCTCCCGAGCGGACAGCTTGTCGCCGTTGGCAGGCATGCCCGCCGTGGAGATGTCTCCTTCGTCGTTGTACACCTGTCCTGCGGGGGGCGAGCCGTTGACCACCCAGATCACATGGTCTTGCCAGTCGGCGAACGAGTTGAGAACCTCGCCATCGGCCAATGCGGGGCCGATTCCGCCGCCGCCCTCCGCCCCGTGGCAGCCGGCGCATCCTCCGTTGCCCTCGTAGACCTCCCGGCCCAAGGCAATGATCTCGCTGTCGCGCTCGGGCGACTCCAGGGTGCCCGCGAAGATGATGGCCCAGAACGGCAGGAACAGCAGCACCGGCACAGCCCATACTGGGATCTTCTTGCGGGTCAGCGCGGCTTGAACCCATGGTTTGGCCGGTTCGGGCTGGAGTTCGGGCACCGGTTCCAGTTCGGGCAGCGCAGGCAGCGAGGGGCTGGCTGCTGCTGCGGGCGCCTGAGCCTGAGCCACCGCGGGAGCAGCGGTGGTATCCGATGGCGGCACTGCTGCGGCGGGCTCGTCGCCGACGGGCGCGCCGAGGGCCACACGACGATCTCGTGACCGCTTCAGCAGATGCTCGGGTATCTCTACCAACGCTCCTCCGGTGTGGCTCTCAGCCGGTTCGTCAGCCGGCCCCGCGCCACATTAGGCCCGCCCAAGGCTACCGGCCCAACCATTCATGCCAGCTGACCCAATTCGCCACGAGCCGCTGCGGGGAAATGCCGTAGAGTTGCTCGGCTTGCTCCCGGTTCTGCGCGCTGCTCCAATGCAGCAAACTCTTGCATCCCGCTGTCAGTTCAACAGCAGTTGGTGGGCATCCTCAGGCTGCCATGTGGTTGTGCCTGTGTCTGGGAATGGGTCTGGCCCTGGGGAGAAACCGCGGTGTCTGCCAGTGGTTGGAGGCTTGACAGACTCGACACGGCTCGCCGCGGGTTTCTTGCGATGGCTCGCGTTGTTGGTGTTTCCACACTTCGAGGCACCCGGATGATAGTCGCCCCGTTGGAAGTGGCCCGGGCCGGGGCTTGGTGGTTCTGGTTCGGGGGGTGGTAGTAGTTCGTAGGCACCGTTTGGGTTTCGGCGTACGGTCCATCCGTCGTCGTGGATGCTGTGGTGGCAGCTTGTGCAGACCAGCACGAGGTTGTCGATGTCGGTGCGCCCTGCCCTTTGCCATTCCTTGATGTGGTGGGCTTCGCACCAAACGGCTGATCTTCCGCAGCCGATGCAGTGCCTGTCACGGGCGATCAGCGCAGCCCGCTGGGCGTCGGTGGCCGAGCGATACTTGCGGCCAACCCATAACTCTTGGCCCTCGGCATCGAACACGCAGGGCAGGACATCGGCATCGCAGGCCAGCCGCAGGGCCTCAGATACCGGCAGCGGTGTGCCGTCGAGCAGGCGGGCATCGGCCAGCTTCTGGTTCAGCGCGTCCCAGTCGGCGGTCAAGATGAGCTTGGTGCCCTGCGGCTTTCTGCCGCTGGTGTCGGCGCAAACCAGGTTCTCCAGGGCGTCGGCCATCTGTTGGTCGAACGCGGTTTGGCCGCCATCTTTGGCTTCGTTGCACAGTCGGCGAACCTCGTCGGCCAGAGCCGCCTCGATCCTGTTTCCGGCAACCGGGTCGAATCGCCCGTTCAAAACGAACATCCCGTCTTCAAGAGACTTGAAAAACCCAAGTGTGCGGCGCTCGCGCTGTTTGGCCCTCAACGACTTGCCCTCGTCGCCCGACATCTCGTGCTGGTGGTCGCGCAGTGTCCGGGAGAAAGTGCCGAAGTCCTCACGGCGGGCAGCTTCGATCAGCACGGACTCGTCAACTGGCCCATCCGAAGCGGCCTTGGCGATCTGCTTGGCGTGGGCCGCAGGGATGTCGCCCAAGCCCAAAGCGTCCAGCGTTTCGGGAACCTTCGAGAGACGAGAGGCCGACTCCACCTCTCGGCGGGCCTGCTGCTTGGAGGCCTGCAATTCGTCCAACGCCACCCGGCGCGCCAGCCCGTCTCCCCCCTTGCCGGCGTAAGCGGCCAGCGCCTGCGCCTTCATCGCCGCCAGCCGAGCCTCAGACCTCTTGATCAATCCCAGCCGCTCCCGCAGCTCACGCAGCGACAAACGGTCCACATCAACCGCCTCCGGCCAGACCAGCCCAGACGGCTCCACCGGCTGACGATCAGTCCGTTCCCCCTGTTCACGAGGCTCAAACTCCATGAATGCAAGTATACCGACCCCAGTGACAAAATCCCCTTGAATAATTGAAAAAAACCTAATTAATCTCTAAATAATTAGAAATATTGTGACAATAAATAATAATATTTACATTTATCACAAAGTAAGCAGATCAATAAACGAGGATCCGCCACTCCAGCTGATGTTGTTGATCCTGCGGGATAGCACGGCTGTCATGTCATAACTTGCCGAGCCTTCGCGGTGGACATCCGAGCAGGATTGCTTCCTGCGGAGACGAGCAGGGACATCGAACTCGGCGGGCGACGGGTGCGAGTGACGGAGGTGCTCTGGTCGTATTGGCGGTTGGCGGCCGAGCGGCAGGCGATCTTCTTTCGCCGTGTGTCTAGAGAAGCTGGTCCATGGACCGACGATCCCATTCTGAACCGCTACAGGTTCACCAAAGCGTACCGGGCATCGGATCGAGTGAGCCAGTACCTTCTCCATCATGTGATCTACGACGAGGAGCGCGACGTCCTCCTGCGTCAGCGCTGCAAGCTAACCAGCAGCGAGGCTATTTCCTTGACGATGAATGTCAGATAATCTAACATTCATGTTATGACAGACGACATCGACACGGGCAGCATCTCCCCGCCTCAGAGTCAGCCTGAGGGTACAGTCGATGTCCGCGGGCTCAGCGAGAGCGAGCTTGAGGTCCATGTGAGCACCTTGCTCGCCAGCGTCGGTGAAACCCCAAGTGCCTCTGGTGCTGGTATTGCCAGCCTCGCGGCGGTGTGGGTGATCAGCCAGGTCGAAGAAGCATGCGGAGGTGGGCGCCTCGTCAAGCCTCAAGACCTCACCAAAGATGATTTCGTATCCGTCCCGAAGATGGACCGACTCGTTTCCAAGGGCGGCCTGGCGTTTCTTGAGAGCGGCTGGGCTGTGGCAATTGCAGCTGCCTCCGAATGGTCGGGACAGAAGAATCCGGCAGTGCCGCACCAACGAAAGGACAAGTCATGACCGTGGATGAGCCCGAATCCGACGTGAGCGAGCAGATTGCGCTTGCACAGCGGTTGCGGGAAGCGCGCGAGTACATCGGGCTTCTCCAAGAGGATGTCGCGACTGCCCTGGACATTCCCAGGGCAAGCGTTTCGGCGATTGAGTCTGGCAAGCGACGTGTCTCGTCGCTCGAGCTCAGGCGTCTTGGCCGCCTGTACCGCCGACCTGTGGCGTGGCTGCTCGGAGAAGAGGGCGCTGAGGTCGACATGAATGCGCCCCTGTATCGGGCGACCGCGGCACTGTCGGATCAAGACAAGGAGCAGGTCTTGCGTTTCGCCGAGTTTCTCGCCGGGGCGGGACGACCCGGGGCCATCCGAGCTGAAGAAACGGAGTAGCTCGTGCCTTCCGGCCACAAGCACCGACTCATGGCTGCAAGCTCTGCTGACAGCACTTCGTTTTTTGGTCCGCTTGATCTGTCGATCTTTTTGCGATCCTGGTTTGTGAGAGTTTTGGTTGGTTAGTTTGCGTCCATTGGTCCGCGTATTCGGCTGGGGTGAGCATGGCTTGAGGGACGGCAAGCTCTATTGGTGGTCGCGACAGGGTTCATTGTAGATGGTTTGGGCTGAGTGCCACCGGTGGAGTTTGCGGGGCATGTTGTTGATGCGGTCTTCGATGACGGCGAGGCGGGCCGGTCGGCTATGGGCCTGTAGTCGCCCAAAGCGCTGCGTTTGGCCTGCTCGCAGCGTCGGCGCGGCTTGCGCCGCTGGCGTGACCGGGGCAGCTCGGCCCAAGACCCCGCAGCGAGCCCGGACCGCCCGCAGTCCGCATAGCAGGCCCGGTAGATCGTCTCCGCGCACACCTTGCAGCCCAGCCCGCCGCGCTCCGCCGAGATCACATGGGGCGACAGGCGCTCTTTGGGGCGGCCCTGCACCAGCCGCCCAAGCCCGGCGTCTGCGGCCGGCTTCGGAAGCCTCGGCCTCCCAGCCGCCGCATCGGCCCGGGCCTGCGCCCCGACGGCGCAGCACGCGCCCGGCGCGCACCGCTTTTCCTCCCTCCAGATC
>JAPYOG010000037.1 GCA_028278785.1 Candidatus Poriferisocius anaerobius
CGTCGTCGAACGCCTCGGCGGTGGCCTCGGGCTGCCGCCAGTAGCCGGCGAACACGTTCGGCCCTCGCACCAGCACCTCGCCGCTGTCGGGGGCGAGCCGCAATTCCACGCCGGGCAGGGGAAACCCCACCGTGCCCGCCCGGCGCTCGCCGTCGCAAGGGTTCGACACCAACATGATGGTCTCGGTCATGCCGTAGCGCTCCAATACCCGCACCCCGGCGGCATCTTCGATACGGCGGTGCAGATCTGCGGACAGGGGAGCGGAACCGGACACGCACAGCCGCAGCCGGGAGAGCTCCCCGGCTCTGGGCGACTGGGCCAGCCGGGCATACATGGTGGGCACCCCGAAGAACAGCGACGCCTCGTGGGCAGCGGCCGCGTCCAGCACGGCGTCGGGAGAGAACCCGTCGAGCAGCACCGCCGACGCGCCGCTCAGCAGCGTGCCGTGCAAGCCAACGCCCAAACCGTGCATGTGGAACAGGGGGAGGGCCAGCACCAAGCGGTCCTCGGGCGCCCAGCGCCAGGCGATGCGGACCGACTCAGCCCCGGCCAGGAGATTCCCGTGGGTCAGCACCGCACCCTTGGGGGCGCCGGTGGTGCCCGAGGTGTAGCCCAGCAGCGCAGGGTCGCGGCTGGAGAGCTGGTCCAGGCTGGGAGCGGCGCCGTCGGCAATGTCTAGGCGAGGCGGGAAAACGGCCATGTCCGGGTCGAGCTCGGACAGCCATCTCGTCCACTCGGGCCTGTCCACCACCGCAGCCCGGGGCTCGGCGTCGCTCACGATGTGGGCGAGCTCACCCCGCTGGTAGGCCCCGTTCACCGGCACCGCGATCAGCCCCAGCCGCAGCGCAGCCACATGGGCCACCGCCAGCTCAACCGATGCCGCCGCTGAGAGGATGATCCGGTCGCCCTTGCGCAGCCCCGCCCCGTACAGCCGGCCCGCAGCGGCCTCCGACCGGCGGGCCACCTCGCCTCCGGTGACCCATCCGCCCGCCTGGTCCCACAGCGCCGGCTTTGACGGATTTGAAGCCCATCTGCTGCTCCAAGCCGCAGGCAGGCTGACTTCCGCCGTCAGGTCATGCTCGCCCGCATCCACCCCGTCGGGAAAATGAACGGAATCAGCTCGCCTCGGGGCGGTCACCAGGCGATCATCTCACAGGCACCCGGGACCGGGTCAAAGTTCCAGCAGTGCCTGTTCCACCACCTCGGTCAGGGCGGGGTGGATGTAGAGCTGGCCTCGGGCCATCTCGTCCACGGTGAGGCCGAATTGCATGCCCTGGACGAGCTGTTGGATCAGGGTCGGCGCCTGTGGGCCGATGATGTGGGCGCCCAGCAGCCGCCGGGTCTCGGGGTCGGCCAGCACCTTGGCAAAGCTGGTGGCGTCCTCCATGGCCCAGCCGTAGGCGGTGTCGGCATAGGGGCGAACCGCCCGCAGATAGGGCCGCCCCTCGGCTCGCAGCCGCTGCTCGGTGGCGCCCACTGCTGCCACCTGGGGATGGGCGAACACCGCGTGGGGGATGCCGGAGTAGTCGGGGCGGCGCAGGTCGTCGGGATGGGCGATGTTGTGGGCCACCACACGGGTGTCCTCGTTGGCGGTGTGCTTGAGCTGGGCGGCACGGCAGATGTCGCCCAACGCCCACACGCCTTCCACCCCGGTTCGCAAGAACTCGTCGGCCACCACGTAGCCGCCGGAGTCCAGCTCCACTCCTGAGCGGGTCACGCCGAGCTGGTCGCCGTTGGGCACCCGCCCGGTGGCCACCAGCAGCGTGTCGCCGACCACCTCCCGATCCTCGGTGCGAACGGATATCTCCGATCCAGCCTGGGCCACCTCGGTGATGGGGGCGCCCAAAGCGCAGTCCATCCGGCTGGATGCGATTTCGGTGAAAGCTGCCGACACGTCTTCGTCGGCGGCCCGCAGCAGCCGCTCCGAGCGGTTCACGATGGACACCGAGCACCCCAGGGCGTCGAACACGTGGCCGAGCTCTGCGGCGATGTAGCCGCCGCCCAGGATCACGAGCCGCTCGGGCAGCGACTCCAGGCGCATGACGGTGTCAGAGGTGTGGTAGGGCACCTCGGCCAAACCGGGGATGGAGGGGATGAACGGACGAGCCCCGGCCGCCAGCACTATGTGGTCGCCGGTGATGCGGCGCCCGTGTACCTCCAGAACTTTGCGGCCCGCAAACCGGGCTTCGCCCTTGAACACGGTCACGTTGTCCAGGCTTTGGCGGTAGTCCTCCCCGCTTTGGGCGATGGGGTCGATGCGCCCGAAAACCCGGCCGGCGATCTCGGGCCAGCGCACCCCGTTGAGCGCGCTGTCCACTCCCAAGTGCCCGGTGCGGCCGGCCTGATAGGCGACATCGGCGGCGTACACGAGCATCTTGGAGGGGATGCAGCCCCGGTTGAGGCAGGTTCCGCCGAAGGCGTCCCGTTCGATCAGCGCCACCCGCCAGGCGTCGAAATCGGGGGTGAGGACGCTGTTGCCCGAACCGGCGCCCACCACCACCAGGTCGAAGCGTTCGACTGCCTGTGGCACGGAGGCGGACGTCAGCCGGCTGCCGACGGGCTGGCGACATGGCCTTCGTCGATCAGCGGGCCCCGGTAGCTGGGGTTGCGGCCTTGTCGGATGTCCTCGTGGCGCTGCATGATGGCTGGGGCGTACGAGTCGTCGGTCCAGATGTAGAACTGCTTGTCGAGCACTGCCCTGTACACCTGTTCGCCCACTGCGTCGGGCTTCAGCGCGTTGTCGAAGAGGGCTTGCGCCGTCTTCATCTGCTCTGCTTGCTCGGGGGTGGGATCGGGCGGAGCGGTGGGCGAGCACAGGGTTTCGGGGCGGTTGCGCTCGGAGCTGGTGATGTTGGTGGACACCATCCCCGGGCAGAGCACTGAGACCCCCAGCGATGAACCGCTCTGTCGGCACTCGTTGTAGAGCGTCTCCGAGATGGCCACCACCGCGTGTTTGGATGCGCTGTAGGGGCCGATGCCGGGGAACGAGGTGTGGCCGGCGACTGAGGCGGTGTTCACGATATGGCCGTCGCCGTGCTCCAGCAGGTGCGGCAAGAACACCCGGATGCCGTGGATCACCCCCCAGAGGTTCACGCCCAGCACCCACTTCCAGTCGGCGGCGGTGAAGGTGTGCAGCGGGCCCTGAATGGCAACCCCGGCGTTGTTGCACACCACGTTGACCTGTCCGAATCGGGCGAAGGCGGCCTCGGCCAGCTCGTTCATGGCCTGCTCCGAGCCCACGTCGGCAAGCACCCCGACGGCGTCGATTCCGGCGTCGTTCATCTCGGCCACGGCGGCGTCCATAGAGGCCCGTTCCACATCTGCGATCATGATTCGCGCCCCCGCTGCCCCGAATCGGTCGGCCATGGCCCGGCCGATTCCGCTGGCCCCGCCCGTGATGACTGCTGTTTTGCCCGCAAAGGTGTCCACGGGCCGACGCTACTGCCTGCCGGTCGGCCAAGCCGGTGTCAGCGGCGATGAAAGCAGGGCTGCGGTTGCCCCTGTTCGCCCACGGGCGACAGTGCTGATACTCACAATGGCGGTGGTCTGCCGTTGGTGCGGGTTCGGGGCGGTAGTGTCGCGGGGGATGCTGGTTGTGGGGCTCACCGGTGGGATCGGAGCGGGGAAGTCCACGGCGGCGGCCCGGTTC
>JAPYOG010000038.1 GCA_028278785.1 Candidatus Poriferisocius anaerobius
TCCCCCTGCTGCTGCCCCTGCTGCTGCCCCTGCTGCGGGTTGGCGGTGTTCGGCGGCGGCGAGGCGGGTGGCGGCCGAGCTTGCGCCGTTGTGCGGCGAGCCTGCGTCGGCAGAGTGGCGGGCTGAGGCTGCGAGGCGGATAGCGGCGGGGGTGCCTGTGCCTTCGCCTGGAGACGAGTTCTGATGCGGCGAGTTCGACAACCTTTGAAGGAGTGGAAATGAGATATCAGAGAGCTGAGGCGGCGTTCGCCGAGATTGATTTCGGCGGGGTGAAGACGCTGTTCCAGGCCGGGTTCGTGTGCGGCTGGGAGTGTGAGATGGCCAAGTCGGGTTACGCGCTGGAGGATGACCGGCGGGACGCGTGGCTGGCCATGCTGGATGCGGGGATGGCGCGCGGTTGGATGCTGGCATATTACGACCGCATCCCCGACCGCGGGTCTGTGGAATCGTTCGACGAGGCTGATGCGTTCGACTTGGAAGTCGACGGCGGGGAGACAGAGGGGATGGCGGCGGCGCGCGCGTGGTCGCAGGACCCCGACGGGGAACCCCGGCGGATAGCGCTGGCGGCGGCTATGGGGGCTGCTGAAGCTGTCCGCAGGGTGAAGCAGCAGGACGCTGAAAGCGTGGTTATGCGGGCGCGTTTGGACACAGCGCGACAAGTTCGGCAACCCGCAGATCGCGGGATCGACAACCCTTGAAGGAGCGCGGCATGGGAAGCAACGGGAACGGGACGGGCGATGCGGCGGCGCGTGAAGCGCCGGACCGCGAGTCCGAGGACGCTCGCAGCGGCGGCTGGGAGGCCGGCTGGGAGGCCGGGCTGGCGCGCGGTTTCACCGCCGGGTATCAGGCAGGGTTCGACGGCGGGTGGGAATGCGGCGCTGACTGGAAGGGCCGCTGCATCGGCGCTGCGGCGGTCCGCTGAGACATGGCCGACAAGCAAGCCCGCCAGACGGCCTGCCCGGCTTGGACTGTCTACCCGGACGGCTGGTGGACCTGCGGCGCCGCCGATCAGCGGGATCGCGCGCATCTGCGCGCGGCGGCCTGCCCGCCGCCGCGGTGCATCTCGGCGGGAGCGGGAGCGGCGCTGCACGACGCGCTGCCCGCGGAACTGTCCCGCGAGGCCGGCAGCCGACTCGCCCCCCTCGTAGAGCAAGCCCGCCTGCGCCTGCGCCAGCCGCCGGAGCCGGGCCGATGAGCCGCGGCATGTCCTACTCGCTGGAAGGCGGCGGCAAGATATCCGAGGTGGAGTTTGTGCAGAGCATTCTGGCCAGATGCGACACGAAGATCACGCTCCGCCGCCTGTATTACATTCTCGCCTCTGCCGAGCTCATCCCGAAAACGCAGAAAGCGTACAGGGCGCTGTCCGACCGGCTTGGACGAGCCCGGCTGCAAGGCCAGATGTCGAAAACGGCGTTCGTCGATCTCACAGCCCGCGAGTACGGGGTGTGGGACGGCTGGGACAGCCCGATGGACATGGTCATGGACATGGAATACCGGTCGAACTGGTGGGCGGGCGCCGAAGCGGTGCCCGAGCTGTGGTGCGAGGGCGCGGGAACCGTCGCGGTGCTGGAACCGGTGGCCGCCCGGTGGCAGGTGCGGATAGTCCCCTGCGGCGGCAAGCCGTCCATCACCATGCGCGGCGAGGCGGCGGAGCGGGCCGCCCGGGCCGCGCACCGCACCGAGATCGGCTACCTCGGGGACTTCGACCCGTCGGGAATGCAGATAGCCAAAGTGCTGGCCGACACGCTGGCCGACTGGTCGCAGGACAAGATAGCCGTGACGCGACTCGGGCTGAACCCGGACCAGACCGGGTCGCTCACCGCGTCGGGACGCCCGCCGAAACCGTCCGACCCGACCACACCCAACTTCATCAGCGAATACGGCAACAACACATGGGAACTCGAAGCCGTCCCCGTCCCCGACATGCGCCGATGGGCTGAGCGGTTCATCGCGCAGTTCGCCCCGTTCGACCCCGACGACATGGCCGAGCGGGACGACGACGCCTGGGCAGAGTTCCTTTCGGAGCGGTGACCGCCCGCCGAGCCCGCACCGCCGGACCGCACCCCGCACGACACCCCTGAAACCGGACCGGAAACAGGGCCAGGACACAGCAGCCCGAGACGCGCCCGCGAAAACCCCCGCTGCCAGCCGACTCCCCCGCACCCCGCACAGCATCCGACGTGCCCGTGCGCTACGCCGTCGCTGGCGTTTCGCGCCGTGTCCTCTTCCAGCGCTGCGGCCCGCATCGCTCTGTGCGCCGCCCTTAGAGCGGCCAGCGTGTCAGCGTTCCGCCTCCTGGATGCGGCGATTTATCGCCTGCCTATCCGCGCCCACCGCTTCGCGGAGTCTCCGTTCCACGGCTGCCAGCGCCGACTCCGCGGCGGCCAGGACTGCTGAAGCGGCGGTGAGTGCTGCCGCGGCGGCCGTCCGGGCGTCGGCTGTGCTGACCGTCGGATGCTGCCCTGCCGGGCACTGATGATCCCCCGCATGGCAGGCGAGATGCCTGCTGGTGTGTCCGCCCCGTGCGCCGGGCCTGTCCCGCCGGGCGGGTGGGCGTGCTGCCCTGCCCGGCACTGGTGGACCCCCGCATGGCATGTGTTCATACCGGAATGGCGGTGCTCCCCCCCGCAGGACGGCAAAAGCCGTGGCAACCTCTTGGAGCGGATCGCGGCAGGCCGCTTCCCCGCCGAGCTGGGCGCTCCCCTTTGGGCAACCGGCGGCAGCCCCCTCCTACGAAATCTCCCGCTCCCGCGGTGTTTTCGGCTCAGTCGGTGTAGGAGACATCGCCCTGGGCCTGGTAGTTGGCGAGGCCGACGCTCCAGGCGAGCACGAGGCCCAGATGGTGTTCGCTGCCGATGGCGACGGTGACGGTAGCCGATGTCTGTTCGGCTGAGAGGTACACGAAGATGTTCCGGCCGATGTTGCCGTCGCGCAGCGGGGACAGCAGGA